>CBDUUY010000407.1:0-1501 GCA_965370535.1 uncultured bacterium | reverse complement strand
GGCGTCCAGAATCTCGCCAAATCCGAGTGGTTCCAGGATGGGGCCCGTTGTCATAGGCCGGACCCTACTCCATCCACATTGGCCCAAGAAGGCCACACGGCTGGGACCAGGAAGGCCGGGGCCCCACGGGGCCCCGTCACGGGTGCGCCCGCCACCCGTATCCCTATCGAAGCCCTCGAACCCCGCAGGCCGCCATCCCCTCTTCCCTGCATGGATCACACCATTCTCCATCCATATGCGAACCGGATCGCAATCGGTCTCGGTCACAGGGCCGGTGCATCACCGAACCGGTGACTCGTACACTGCCGAGGCCATGGATACGACCGAACCGCGGTATGAGTGGCGGGTGTGGGCCGACCGACTCGATGAGGTGGCAGCCCGCGTCGGCGCCCTCTCCGAGTGCCACGAGACTCGACACGGCGCGGAGGTCTACATCGTCTCCAGAACTGCCACCGATGCCAATCCCAAGGTCCGGGATCGACGGCTCGATATCAAGGTGTTGCGTGCGGTCCACGATGGGTTCGAGAAGTGGGATGTCCACTTGAAGTCGGGGTTTCCCGTACCTGCCGGACTGCTGTCCGCCCGGGTGCTTCCGCTCCTTGGGCTCACACCTCCGCAACTCCACCGGGAGCAGTACTCGCTGTCTCAGTTCCTCGACGAGTTGGTGGAACCGCAACCCGATTTGGCCGCCGTCGAGGTGAAGAAACGTCGGAACTCCTACACCGTCAACGGGTGCATTGCCGAGGTCGCCGATATCGACATCGGCGGCCGCCACCTCCAAACCGTGGCTGTGGAATCGGTTGATCTGGAAGCATTGCGTGAGGCCCGCCGGCTCACCGGCCTGAACCGCTACGACAACGTCAACTACCCCCGAGCCATCAGACGCACGCTCGGCTGGGCAGCCACCTGAGAACCGAGCCAAGGAGGAGGCTTCCAGTGGCCCAAGAGATCGAACGAAAATTCCTGGTCACCAACGACGCATGGCGCGGCCTCGGCACCCACTCCGTGTTCCGCCAGGGTTATCTGTCGACGGTCAAGGAACGCACGGTAAGGGTACGGGTGGTCGGCGACCGTGGCTTTCTGACGATCAAAGGCATCACGGTCGGGGCCACCCGCACCGAGTTCGAATACCCGATCCCCGCCGACGATGCGGAGGCGATGCTCGATGATCTCTGCGAGCGGCCGCTCATCGAGAAGACGCGCCACATCGTCGAGTCCGGCGAACTGACCTGGGAGATCGACGAGTTCGCCGGAGTCAACCAGGGGCTCATAGTCGCCGAAGTCGAGTTGGAGTACGCCGACCAGGAGATCCCGCTCCCCGAGTGGATCGGTGCTGAGGTCACCGACGACCCCCGCTACTTCAACGCCAACCTGACTGCCGATCCCTACTCCAAGTGGTGAGTCCCAGCTCCGGAGGGGAGGGGGGTGCGTCGACCAGGGTTCCACACGCACCCCCCTCCCCTTCACTCGCGGAGCCTCGCTCAGGTACTCCCCCCTGATG
>CBDUUY010000406.1:0-1506 GCA_965370535.1 uncultured bacterium | reverse complement strand
GCCCTGATCTCACCACCTGCACGCGGCGAGACCCGGGCTCTTGCCCGGGCCTTGATCACTTGGTAGCCCCGACCAGATTCGAACTGGCGTTACTGGCTTGAGAGGCCAGCGTCCTAGGCCGCTAGACGACGGGGCCACGGCGGTTGTGTGGACCGCCCGGCTCGGGGGGGAGGACTCGAACCCCCAATTACAGGACCAGAACCTGCTGTGTTGCCAATTACACCACCCCCGAAGGGCACAGGGAGGATACGGGCAGCCGGGGAGCATGGCAACCTGAGGAGTTGCCCCTACAGACGGGCCGCCACGGCCGCCAGACGGGCCAGGGTCGCCTGCCTGCCGAGCGCCTCCAGCGACTCGAACAACGGCGGACTCACGCTCGAACCACTCGTCGCCACCCGGATCGGCTGGAGTCCCCTGCGGGCCGACAATTCGAGTTCCGCCAGCATGCCGCGCAGTGCCTCTTCGATCGCAGCGGTGGTCCATTCGGGGATCACACTGAGCCGATCGATCGTCTCGCGGAGAGCACCGGGCACCGCCTCGGCGGTCATCACCTTGTCCCACGACGCCTGGTCGTAGACGACCTCATCCACGAACAGGAACCTCACCTGGGGGGCCACCTCGGTCAGCAACTTGGCCCTCTCCTGCACCAGAGGCGCCAGCAGGCCGAAACGAACGGCCTCATCATCATCGAGGGCCCTGCCCAGATCGGCTTCCACCAGAGGCAGGGTCCTGACGATGAAATCCTCCGGCGACAACTCCCGCAGGTAGACGCCGTTCATCCACTGCAGTTTGGCCGGGTCGAAGATCGCCGGGTTGCGGGAGACCGCTCCCAGGTCGAATCGCTCCACCATGTCGGCCAGCGGCACGATGGTCTCGTCCTCCCCCGGCGACCAGCCCAGCAGGGCCAGGTAGTTGAGCATGGCCTCGGGGAGCACCCCCTGGTCCCGGTAGGCCCGCAAGGCCGTGTCGCCGTGCCGCTTGCTCAGCTTGCGGCCGTCGGGGCCCATCAGCAGGGACAGGTGGGCATAGGTGATCGGCTCGCCGCCCATCGCCTCCGTCAGCAGGATGTGCTTGGGGGTGGACGACAGCAGATCCTCACCGCGCACCACATGGGTGATCCCGAAGTCCACGTCGTCGACGCTGCTGGCCAGGTGGTAGGTGGGCGACCCGTTGCTGCGGAGGATCACAAAATCGTCCACGCTGGCGTGGTCGATGTCCATGTCGCCCCTGACCACATCGGCATAGGCGGTTCGGCCCGGCCTTGGAACCGCAAAGCGGAGGGAAGCCGCTTCGCCTGCCTCGCACCGCGCCGCGGCCTCGGCGGGGGGGAGGCTCCGGCAGCGCCCGTCGTACCCCGGCGAGCGGCCGTCGGCCATGGCGGCCTTGCGACGCTCGTCCAACTCCCCCGGCGTGCAGAAGCACCGGTAGGCCGACCCGGCAGCCAGCAGTTCCTCGGCCACCTCGTGGTAGCGATCCAGGCGCAGGCTCTGCCGGTACGGTTCGTGC
>CBDUUY010000405.1:0-1507 GCA_965370535.1 uncultured bacterium | reverse complement strand
CCTACTCCTTGAATGGGTGGCCGTGGACATCCATCGTCACCGTGAGGTCACGTCCGGCGAGGTGATGTTTGAGTGCGCGCCGTTGAACGCCGCATCGAACATGCCTTCCTGCGGTACGCTCGGGGTGGCCTGCCCGGCCATCGCTGAACGCCTGCATGACGGCCCCGATGAGGACCGAGAGCGAGAGCTAGGGAGACTCACACCATGACCAAGCGAACGCTCTGCAGAATGAAGACGAGGACCCGCTGGGATCCGGGTTCCCAGGTCCACACCGGGGCTCGGCGCCTTGACAAGCAAGTGCGCTGCATCGATGAGTCAATAAAATTCGACCTCCGGGAGTTGCGGCGTCGAGTTCAGCGGCCCCACCGGCTGCGGCGCGCCGAAGGCCTCCGCTGGTGCCCCGAGTGCTGTGAGTGACTCCGGCGACCGCCTTACCGGGCACACCGTTGGCTCGTATGAGAAGGGGTGGCACGACCCCCTCCGCAACCTGTTCACCACCGGCGAGGGCCTCACAGAGGGTGTCGTCCGGCAGGTCTCCGCTCTGAAGCAGGAACCGGCAGACGTGCTCGACCGGCGTCTGGAGGCATTCGATGTGTTTGGGAAGCTGCCGCTTCCCGACTGGATCGATGAGCAGTCTCTGGTGGGACTCGACCTGGACCGGATTTGCTTCTACGCCCGGCCGGTCGAGGGACAGGTTGACGAGTGGAGCGCGCTCCCTCGACCTCTGAGGGCCACCTTCGAGAGACTCGGAGTCCAAGATGCCGAGCGCCGGGAGTTGGCGGGACTGTGTGCCCAATACGATTCGGAGGTCGTGTACCACAGGAATCGTGCCGAGTTGGAGCGGCTCGGCGTGATCTTCACCGACATGGACACCGCGGTGAGGGATCACTGGGATCTGGTGGGTATGTACCTTGGTTCGGTGGTGCCGGCCGGTGACAACAAGTTCTCGGCCCTGAACGCTGCCGTGTGGTCGGGAGGTTCCTTCGTCTACGTCCCCGCCGGAGTGCATGTCGAGCGGCCGCTCCAGGCCTACTTCCGAGTCAACGCCGAGCACCTCGGCCAGTTCGAGCACACGCTGTTGGTGGTGGAGGAGGGAGGCTTCGTCCATTACGTGGACGCATGCTCGGCGACCACCTACGACACGGCGTCTCTGCATGTCGGGGTGATTGAGGTAATAGCCAAGGAGGGGGCCCGGTGCCGGATCACCAGTATTCAGGACTGGCCGAAGAACGTCTACAACCTGGCCATCAAGCGAGCGATCGCTCACCGTGATTCGACGGTGGAGTGGGTGGACGCCAGCATCGGCGCTCGGCTGACGATGAGCTACCCCAGCGTGGTGCTACAGGGGGAGCGGGCACATGGTGCGGTTCTCTCGATCGGGTACGCAGCCGGTGGTCAGCACCAGGACACTGGGGCCAAGATGATTCATCTGGCTCCGAACACCACCTCTACCGTGACGTCGAAGTCGATCTCGGTTTTGCGCACCACGGCGCTCGGGCCGATGGTG
>CBDUUY010000404.1:0-1510 GCA_965370535.1 uncultured bacterium | reverse complement strand
GTAGCCTCGTTCGGCCAGGAACACGAATGAGTTGACGGTGACGGGGGCGGCGTCGGCGTTGAGCGACAGAGAGATGTCGCCGCAGGAGGTATCGAGCACCACGTCGATGGTGCCGCTGAGCCCCAGGTCTGTGGGTGCATCGAATTCGAGTTGCGTGGCGGGCGCAGGGCGTTCGGCTCCGCAGGCGGTTGGCTGTGCCCGGAAGGCGAGGTATTCGGGTGTTGTGACCGTCAGAGCGGCGGCCGGTTGTGTTGTGGTGTCTGCCGGTTCGGCACTGCAGGCGGTGACCGCAAGCAGCACGGCGGTGATGACGGCGGCGCGCAGGCTGTGGGGGGTTCGCATGTGGGGGGACTATAGGAAGCCCCGTCAGGCGTGTCGGTACACTCTTGATGGCTATGGCTCTCATCGTGCAGAAGTACGGGGGGACGTCGGTAGGCGACGCCGATCGCATCAAGGCGGTGGCCGCCCGCGTCGCCGCAACCCACAAGTCCGGCAACCAGGTGGTGGTCGTCGTGTCTGCCATGGGTGACTCGACCGACCGCCTCGCAGCGTTGGCATCGGAGGTCAGCGACGGCCGCCACCCCCGCGAGATGGACATGCTGCTGACGGCGGGGGAGCGGATCTCGATGGCGCTGCTGGCGATGGCCATCCGCGACAGAGGAGTCGAGGCGATGAGCCTGACCGGCTCTCAGGCGGGCATCCTCACCGACACCAGCCACGGGGAGGCCAAAATCCGCGACATCCGGGCCATCCGGGTCAAGGAGGGCCTCGATCTGGGGAGGGTCGTGATCGTCGCAGGGTTCCAGGGAGTGTCGCCGGACACCAAGGAGATCACGACGCTGGGAAGGGGTGGCAGCGATGCCACAGCAGTGGCGATGGCCGCCTTCCTGGAGGCCGACGCCTGCGAGATCTACACCGATGTGGACGGTGTGTTCACCGCCGACCCCCGGGTGGTCCCACACGCCGGCAAACTCGACGAAATCTCGTTCGACGAGATGCTCGAATTGGCGGGGTCGGGCGCCGGTGTGCTGATGCTGCGGTCGGTGGAATTCGGGCTCCGGTATAACGTTCCGTTGCACGTCCGGTCGTCGTTCCGCGACGGCGAGGGCACCTGGGTCAAGGAGACGACGATGGAGAAAGCTGCCGTCATTGGAGTTGCGCACGATCTATCCGAGGTCAAGTTGACCGTGCAGGGTGTGCCCAACCGGCCGGGGGTGGCCTCGGCCGTATTCACCCCGCTGTCGGAGGCGGGGGTCAATGTGGATGTGATCGTCCAGAACGTCAGCCGCGAGGGTCACACCGATATCTCTTTCACGGTGGCCCGCTCCGATGCCGAACAAGCCAGGACCATCGCCGAGGAGACCGCTGCGGCCCTGGGTGCCGGAGTCGTCGATCTGGACGAGGGGATCGCCAAGGTGGCGGTGGTGGGTGCCGGGATGCGTTCCCACCCCGGCATCGCGGCCAGGATGTTTGCGGTGCTGGGTGAGGCGGGCATCAACATCGAGATGAT
>CBDUUY010000403.1:0-1531 GCA_965370535.1 uncultured bacterium | reverse complement strand
CTATGACCTCGACCGTGGGACGAGCGATGACCAACAGCATCTTCCGACCAGCGAGCATCCTCCCGTTCCTTCTTTGCCTGTGCGGGCTCACGACATCAGCGCATGGCACGGACGCTGGAAGGGATGGTTCTCTGGGCCCTCTCGGCGAGTGGCCCGATTTCACGCCAATCGGATTCATCACAGCGCCTCACCCCGACAACCCAGGGCAACAGACCCACCTATACGGCGACTGGGGCGGCATCGTGGGGGAGGAGTTCATCTTCCTCCAGGACGACCACCTCAAGCTCCTCTACCACAGCTACCACGAGACCTACATGACCGACCGCCCTCACGAGGAAGAGGTGCTCGAGGACTGGGCACTGGGATACGACAAGGTCACGAAGATCAAGTTCACACGTCTAGTCCAGCCGGGCGGGCCGAACCCCGGCCCCGCATGGGAGCACACCGACACCCCGGGCTACATCCAGCACCCTGTGACCGGAGAGCACCTCATCTACAACACTGTGCGTCCCGGGACGAAGCACCTGCACCCCGAGTGGGACGGCATCCCTGGACACGAGAGTGCCATTCAAGTTGCGACGAGCGACCTGCCTCCCGCTATCGGACTCCCGTTCGACCAGACCTACGAGAACATCCTGGAGGCTGAACTCTGGTGGGAGCAGGGCTGGAACAACAACGGCGTCATCAAGGGCGGGCTGTCCGAGCCGACCCCGGTCTGGGTCCCTCACCTGGGAACGGAGGGGAAGGTGAGGCTCTTCTACAGAGGCCTGAACGGCTCGCCGAGTTCCTACTGGAACTGGCGCATCTCCTATGCGGACAGCGAGGACGGAAGAACCGACTGGGTGAAGAACACAGTGCCGACATTCGACCCTTCCGATCCGGACAATCCCGCCTACAGGTGGACATTGCCGCCTCCGAGGGGATTCGGCTTCCGCGGTGCCTGGCAGGCGCACTGCACCGGCGACACTCTGGCCGACGGCGTGCATATGGTCATGACCGTCTCGAATCAGAACCATGCGGGCCACGGTCACCTGGCCTACTACTGGTCACCTGATTGGGGCGACACCTGGTTCGGTCATCCGGGCAACCCCATCATCGCACCCGGGCAGTTCCCCGATGGAGTGCCGGCAGCCGGCTTCCAGCGCACGCCGGCAATGATGATCGACGAGGAGTACCACCGGTACATCCTCGCCTACAACGCAGGCCACGATACGGCAGAACCGTGGCGGCGGCGCACCTATCTGGCGACAGCGAGCCGACCGGAGGCAACGTCGGTTGCCGATGAGGTTCCCGGTCGGCTCGGATTTCGAATCTCCGCCATCGCCCCGAATCCCGGCAGGGGCGACGCGCGGATCGAGTTTCTTCTCCCCGAACCCGGCCGCCTCGCTGTGACGATCTACTCCGTGACCGGGCGACTGGTGGCCGACCTAGGCGGCAAGGAGTCGGATGCCGGGACTCAGGAGGTTCTCTGGGACAGGACGGCAGACGGCACACCCCTTCCCTCCGGAGTGTATCTCGTGAGCGGTATTCT
>CBDUUY010000402.1:0-1536 GCA_965370535.1 uncultured bacterium | reverse complement strand
GGTTTTGTGGGGGGTGGGGGGGGGTGGGTTTTAGGGGGGGGGGGGGGGCCGGCCGCCCGCCGGCCCGATCCCGGTGGGTGTGCAGGCCCTCTAGGGGGGCAAGAGAACCTGCAGGTGGGGCGCCACAAGGGCGCCGGTGGACATGGTAGCCGGTGGCCGTGGTTGCACCAATCCTTCGCTCTTGCGAGTCGAGGATGCCTCCATCGGGCCGGTATCCTTCCCCGCGAAGACATAAGGAGAGGGGGTGAACGACGTGCCCGATTCTGTCCGACTGACCGCCTATTCGCACGGCTCCGGCTGAGCGTGCAAACTCGCCCCCGGCGAGTTGGCGCAGGTTCTGCGCCACCTGGACAACCTGGCTCCCACCCGTGACTCCGACCTCCTGGTAGGCATCGAGGGCTCGGACGACGCCGCCGTCTACCGGTTGAACGACGATCTCGCGCTGGTGCAATCGGTGGACTTCTTCACCCCCATCGTCGATGAGGCTTACGACTGGGGCCGGATCGCCGCGGCCAACGCCCTCTCCGACATCTATGCGATGGGGGCGACCCCGCTCCTGGCGATGCAGATGGTCGGGTGGCCCCGCGACGACCTGCCGTTCGACCTGCTCGGCGAGGTGCTGCAGGGGGGCGCTGCCGTCCTGGAGTTGGCGGGGTGCCTGCTGGTGGGTGGGCATTCGATAGACGACCGGGAACCCAAGTACGGCCTGGCGGTGACCGGACTGGTGCATCCCGGCGAGATCATCACCAATACGGGCGCCACACCCGGCGACCTGCTGGTGTTGACCAAGGCGATCGGCACCGGCCTGATAGCCACCGGGATCAAGCAGGGAGCCGTCGATGTGGCGGTCCGCACCCATGCGGTGGCTTCGATGGCCCACCTCAACGCCGGGGCCGCTCTGGCTGCCAGGGAGGTCGGGGTCTCGGCGATGACGGATGTGACCGGCTTCGGTCTGCTCGGTCACCTTGGAGAGATGCTCGGTGACGGCACGGTGGGGGCCGTGATCGATGCGGCTTCGGTGCCGCTGCTGCCGGGTGCAGCAGACCTGGCCGTCGAGAAGGTGGTCCCAGGAGGAACCCGCCGCAACCTGGAGCACGCCGGGGGTTTCACAGACTTCGGCGACACGGATCCCGAAACCCGCTTGCTGCTGGCCGACGCCCAGACCAGCGGCGGCTTGCTGATGGCCGTGCCGGAGAGCCGAGCGGATCACCTGCTGGAGGAGCTGCACCGCGAGCAGACCCCGGTGGCGGCCGTGAGCGGCCGTTTCACCAACGAGCACCCGGGAAGGGTGCTGGTGAGGTAGCGGCCGCCCACCCTGCCGGTAGGCGCATATGGACTCGGGTTTCTCCCCCGTGGCGACGGGGGAGATGGGCCCGGCCGGGGAGGCCGGGGCCAGAGGGGGTTCGCACATCATCGAGCGGTGCGTTGTTTGATGGGTGGCGTCTCGGCTGTGCGCCTCCGAGGTGTCTTCGGTGTCGGCGGGGGTTGTGATCGTGCTCGCCGCGTAGCGGCTCGATCGAGAGCCTCAACGCCCGG
>CBDUUY010000401.1:0-1539 GCA_965370535.1 uncultured bacterium | reverse complement strand
ACAACGCGAGCACCCACCACCCCGAACCCCCAGACATTTTCATCACCCACCTAGGAATAGCGGGTCGATCCTACCCGCGGGTGTCTGCAGGGCGGGTCTGAGCCCGTGTCTGTGTGGCCGCGGTCGCCCGATGATCCTTGGACCGGATCATCCGAGGGTTCGCCGAAGGCAAACGTCTCAGACCTTGCAGCACCTCGGATGCCGGTAGTCACCCCTGCCGGGGCATGGTCGCCGGACAACGACGCGCCGGCCGGTGTGACAGGATGTGATCGGCCGTTGTCGGGGAGGACCGATGGATTTTGCCTTCAGTGATCGATGCGAAGACCTGCGGGGCAGGCTTCTCGAATTCATGGACACCCATGTGTACCCGGCCGAGGCGGTGCACGACGCCCAGATGGCCGCCTCGGGCGATCCTCAATTCCACCCACCGATCGTCGAGGAACTGAAGGCCGAGGCGAGGGCACAGGGCCTGTGGAACCTGTTCCTGCCCGATCCGGAGTGGGGCGCCGGCTTGAGCAACCTGGATTACGCACCGCTGGCAGAGATAACAGGGCGCAGTCCCGAACTGGGGCCCGAGGCGCTCAACTGCTCCGCCCCCGACACCGGGAACATGGAGATCCTCGCCGAGTTCGGCACCCCCGAACAGCAGGAGCGCTGGCTGGTGCCGTCGCTGGCCGGTGAGATCCGTTCCGCCTTCGGCATGACCGAACCCGGTGTTGCCAGCAGCGATGCTCGCAACATCGAAGCGAGCATCGTGCGCGAGGGCGACGAGTTCGTGATCAACGGGCGCAAGTGGTGGAGCAGTGGGGCAGCCTCACCGCGATGCAAGGTCTCGATCGTGATGGGGGTCACCAGTCCCGAAGCCGACACGTACCACCGCCAGAGCATGGTGCTGGTCCCGATGGACATCCCCGGTGTCACCGTGGTCAGGGACCTGGCGGTATTCGGCTACTACCACCGCGGTGGCCACGCCGAGGTCGACTACGAGGACGTCCGGGTTCCGGTCTCCAACCTGCTGGGCGAAGAGGGCAGCGGGTTCGCCATCGCCCAGGCCCGCCTCGGACCCGGCCGGATCCACCATTGCATGCGATTGATAGGCATGGCCGAACGTGCCTTCGACCTGATGTGTGAGCGGGCGATGGCCCGGACCGCCTTCGGCAAGACCCTTGCCGAACAGGGGGTGGTGCAGGACTGGATCGCAGAGAGCCGTATCCGGATCGAGCAGGCCCGGTTGCTGGTGCTCAAGGCGGCCTGGCTGATGGACACTGTGGGCAACAAGGGCGCCCGTATCGAGATCAGTGCCATCAAGGTGGCCGTACCCCGCATGGCCCTGTGGGTGATAGACAGGGCGATTCAGACTCACGGCGGCGCCGGGGTCACAGGGGATACCGCGTTGGCCCATCTGTGGGTCAACGCGAGGATGCTGCAGATCGCCGACGGACCCGATGAGGTCCACAAGATGTCGGTGGCGCGTCGGGAACTGCGCAGATTCCTGCCGAAGGCGTAACGGTCGGAAGCGACTAGAGCGGAGCCGAGTAG
>CBDUUY010000400.1:0-1554 GCA_965370535.1 uncultured bacterium | reverse complement strand
GCTACTACTCGTTCCAGCTCATCGATCTCTACACTCACAACTTCGCCTACGTGGGGTCGCGCGCCACCGGGCCGGAGGCCGGCAATTACCTGATCACCGGCCCGGGATGGTCGGGTGAGACGCCCGATGGCATCACCGCCGTCATCCCCTGCGAGACCGCCTTTGCCACCGCCCTTGCCAGAACCGCGGTCTTCGGACCCGAGGATACGCCGAATGTCGTCGCAATCCAGGCACAGTACGCCGTGACCCCCATGAGCGAATTTGCCGGTACCCAACCGCCGCCGGCCGCAGCCGCGCCGCAGCTCCTCCCCTACAACCCCGAGCAGGCCCGCTCGGCCGGCTTCGTGACGTTGATCAACGCCTTCCTGCCCTATCTCGGACAACATCCCAGCGAGGCCGAGCTGTGGCAGCGCTTCGCCGCCATCGGCATCGGCAGCGACTTCGACCTCGAGAGCCTCGAGCCGGAGATCCGCGCAGCGATGGATGCCGGGGTGGCATCCGCCCTCGAGAAGATCGAGATCGAGGGCGGGAGCCTCGGAAGCCGGCAGAACGGCTGGATGCTCGTCGAGGCCTCCTTCGGGACCCGCGATGCCATGCAGGGCCGCTACCTGCGCCGGGCGGGAGCCGCGTTCTTCGGCCTCTGGGGCAATGATCTCGAGGAGGCTTTCTACCCCGAAGCCTCTGTCGACGCCGACGGGGATGTTCTCGACGCCTCCACGCACGACTACGTGCTCCAATTCGCCGCCGATGAGCTGCCGCCGGTCAAGAGCTTCTGGTCCCTGTCCATGTACAACCTGCCGCAGCAGCACTTCATCCATAACCCGATCGACCGCTACACCCTCGGCGACCGCACCGAGGGCGTGGTCTACGGTAAGGACGGTTCCCTCACGGTCTATCTCCAGCACGACTCACCCGGCACGGACAAGGAGTCCAACTGGCTGCCGGCGCCGGACGGGTTGTTCTCTCTTCAGATGCGCTGCTATTGGCCGGAGCCCGAACGGCTCGACCCGCTCTACGTTCCGCCGGCGGTGAGGAAGGTTGAGTAGCGCTGAAAACCATCCAGAAAAGATTCGCGGACATCCACGAGATCGTACCCACCGATATGAGGAGGACAATGATGAAGACACTAACGAAGTTCCAGGAAACATACTGTGCAATTACCAGAGGCTGCGCTGCACTCATGGTGATCGTCGTCGGACTGTCCGGTGCCTCCGCGGCCCACGCCCAGGAGGTTCTACCGTTCCCCGAACCGCCGTCGGCCAGCACGGCCGGTAAGACACTCGCCGACTCAAAGCACCAGTGGCGGCAGACGCCGAAGCGCCTTCCGGATGATGCTCCCAACATCGTCATTTTCATGACCGATGACGCGGGTTTTTCTAATCCCGAGACATTTGGGGGCCCCATCCATATGCCGACGATGGATCGTTTGGCAAAATCAGGTATCAGCTACAACGCATTTCACACCACGGCGATGTGTTCTCCCACACGGGCCGCCTTGCTGACCGGGCGAAACCATCACCGTGTGGGTGCCGGCCAGATTGCCGAGTTTGCTTC
>CBDUUY010000399.1:0-1560 GCA_965370535.1 uncultured bacterium | reverse complement strand
CACGAGGCCCAGAGCCACCACGGAGAGCCCCACCGCCCCGATGGCGGTACGGCGGGCTGCTGTGTGCCTGATGCGGGTCATCGGGGACAGCGTAGCCAGGGGCACCGGCAGATATCCCGGCTCGGTACTCTCCGGCCATGGCCTGGAACACGGTGGAGTCGAGAACGGGCACAGTGGAGGCGGCAGGCCTCCGGGTTTCCGGCGTCATCAGAGACACCCGAATCGGCTTCACAGGCCGCCGAGGGGGTGTGGCCGCTGCCTATGCCCGCCCTGCTCGCCTGGAGGTAGACGGCCCGGATGGATCGTTCATTGTGGCCATCCCCGATGTCCAGTTGCGCATCATCCTCGTGGTGACGCTGCTACCCGCGCTGTATCTGATCTTGCGAAGGAGACGATCCTCATGACCGATTCTGTTGAAGGAGATGCGCTGATCGAGGCGGCCGGCGGAAAGATCGCCGACTCGCTCGACCGCGTGGCAGGCCGCATCACTGCGGATGATGTGTTCGGCCCTGTGGTAGAAGTGGGTGAGTCGAAGGTCCTCACCGCTGCTGCCGTGGAACGCGCCGGAGGGTTCGGTTTCGGCGGCGGAGGGGGTGGCGAGGGTGGTGCCGGGGGTGGCGGAGGAGGCACCGCCTTCGGCCGTCCGGTCGCGGTCATCGAGGTGGGGCCCGCGGGGGTCAAGGTGACGCCGGTACTCGACTTCACCCGAATCGGGATCGCTGCGGTCGCGGCGCTGATCTCGCTGTGGAGTGTGCGGCGGCGCCTTTCCTGATCGACTTCGGCCGATCAACCCCCGACCAGGAAGGTCATCGAGGCCTCGGCCTCAACCATACGATGGGCCGTCCAGGCAGTTGCCCACGCAGCAGCGGATTGCTCACCGGCCCACACGACCTGGTCGGCCATGCAGACGGTGGACGCTCCCGCGGCCAATTGCCGCTGGTCGCAGCGGACGACGCCGTGGCCCTCCAGGTAGGCGTAGACACCCCACAGGTATTCGTCGCCGGTGTTGGAGAGCGTGATCTCCCATGTGGCTGTGCCCCCGTCCTCCAGGCCGTGTTCCCGGTCGGCCTGGGCCAGGAGCAGTTCGATGGCGCCACCATCGACGGGAGGATCGGGAGTGGCGATGGGGGCCACGACCGGCATTGCGGGCGACACCTCCACCGACGCCACCGGGTCGGGGGGAGCCTCGGTGGTGGGCGGAGCCTCTGTTGGGAGTTGAGGCGACACCTCGGCAGTTGTGGCAATCGCCCTCACGGAATCTTGAGCAGCAGCCTCCCGGGCGGCGAGCATTCCCGCCTCTCCGGCGGCGTACAGGTTCTGCGAGCCCCCTGCGTCTATCCGCGAGGTGGCTATGACCGGGCCGAGGGTGACCAGTGCCGCAAAGGCAGCCGCAGCCAGCAACAAGAACGGCCACCGGCGGGCCGGTGGTTGTTTGCTCGGGGTCGGGTCCGTCATCGCTCTCTCTCCTGGTCGCACGCACACCGTAACCCACGGACCGTGGCACGCCCACCACTATTGGTGGGGGTATCGGTGCCATTCCCGTGCCGCTGAATGACTAGT
>CBDUUY010000398.1:0-1563 GCA_965370535.1 uncultured bacterium | reverse complement strand
GGTAACGATGTGATCCGGTTGGGTGCCCGCAACGACACCGGGTACGGCGACGGCGGTGATGATGTGATCAATGGTGGCGGTGGAGCCGACTTCATCAACGGGGGCCCCGGTGCCGATGTCATCTGGGATTCGTTTGGGGCCGACGTCCATCTGTATGGGTGGTCGGGTGATGACAGGTTCGTGGTGGGCCGGGGTGACGCCAACCGCTTCATCGGAGGCGGTGGAACGGACAGGGTCGATTACCGGGCGATGCCGTCGGGGGTGACGATCAACCTCTCGTCGCGTACGACGGACCGGGTGGTGCAGGACAGATTGGTGGGGATCGATGAGGCCCGCGGCTCCAGGTACGCCGATGTGATCACCGGCGACGGCGGGGACAACCTGCTGATCGGCTACAGCGGTGACGACACGCTCTACGGGATGGGCGGCAGCGATAACCTGGTGGGAGACAAGGGAGACGACACCCTCTACGGCGGAGACGGCTGGGACCGCCTGGTGGGCGGCAATTGGCAGGAGACCACCGGGGACTACTGCCTCGAAGGCGAGAACATCCACCCCTCCTGTGAGCACACGGCCCTCTGAGCACCGACCGCTGGACGACACCTGGTCATCGAAGAGGCCGGGGTCAGGCGCGGTGTCTGGCTCCTTTCGCCTCATGTAGGCTGACGGTGTGAAGGCCCTTCGCAACCTGAGACGGTTCCTCCGTCGGTTCGGCCGAGGCGAGGCGACTCCGCAGGTTGACGATGACGTGGTGGTCCTCGGCGTCGAGTTTGCGAGGGCGGTGGAGGCCGACCAGACGTGGCGCAGTCGACTCGATGACGATGCAGGGTCTCCCATCGGGGCTGCCTACGACTTCTGGCGGGGCGAGGTCGATCTGCTCCGATTTGTGGCAAGCGACCTGGATGACCGGATCACCGATCTGGTCAACGACTTCTCCGAAGCCTCACCATCGGCCGCTCCTGAATTGCGGGATCGCCTCGGTCTGGATGACTGCTACACACTTCTGGTGTTTGCCCGACGGGCGGCGGTCCGGGCGTTGCGAGCGCAGGACCCGGATTGGGCGATGATCGGATTGACCGCCATCGCAATGGTGGAACCGGAACGGGTTGACCGGAGGGACATCCTGCAGCCGATTGGCCTCCTGAGCTACGTGCTGACGTACCTCGGGGCGGACACCCATGACACACTCGGTGATGTGGCCTCCTTGGCCGATCCCGAGGTGGGCGGCTACCTCCGAGCCGCTCTGTCCGGGGATGAGGATCTCTCCGAATGGGGCTACCGCTTGGTCCATACCCAGGCCGGCATAGGGATGGCCGAGACCAGTTACGACGCCGACGATGCTTCAGTGGACCTCCTCGCTGTGGGACTCGCCATTGCTGAGGCGATAGATGCGGACAGATACCGCACTTCCTCGCTGAAGCTCGGGTCGCATATGCCGGGAGTCTGGATCTGGGCAGACGAGGAACATGCGGAGCGTGTGTCAAACCTCGACCGGGTTCGGGCCGGTCTGACCATCGACGCCCGCCTTCGCCCTGATGCTTGTCCCGACGCTGAGTGGTCAGC
>CBDUUY010000397.1:0-1563 GCA_965370535.1 uncultured bacterium | reverse complement strand
GGCTCCAGGCGCTGCAACTCGGTGTCCACCAGTTGCTCGCGCCGGGTCCGCACCCGTTTGCGGGAACCGGTTCTGCCCTGGTTGACCAGCCAGATCCCGCCGCCGATGATGCCGACTGCCAGGATGGCACTGCCCATGCCGGGCCCGCCGTCGTCCCCCGTCCCGGGATCGAAAGTGGGGGCAGGCGTGGGGCCCCCGGCCAGCAGTGCGTCCAGGCTGCCGATGACGGCGGTGATGCCGCCGTCGTAGTCTCCGGCACCGAACAGCGAGTTGCCGGCTGCGGCGACCGAATCGAGGCCGCTCAGCGTGAGCCCGCCTCCGGTGACGATCTCGGTGCGGCGCTCGGAGAGCGCAACCAGGACCACGATCCCGTCGTCTACGCCGGCTTCGCCGACCGTCCAGGTGTTGCCCAGGCCCTCGGCGAACTCGCGTGGAGAGATCGCCCCACTGCTGTCGATGACGACAACGGCGATCTGATGGCCGTGGTTGGCGATCACCCTGCCGATGGTTGCTTCGACGGCAGCGTCGTCGGTCACGACACCGGCGTCGTCTGTGAACCAACCGTCACAAACCACCCCGCGGTATTCGGGGCAGGTCGGCCCCTCGGTCTGGGCCACAGCGGGAGTGGGCACAGCGAGCATGACGGTGGCGGCAAGGGCGGCAAGTCTCTTCATCGGAGCCAGCCTACGTCGTCGCCGAACCGGGATACCGAGATCGTGTGCCGCTCGATCACAGCCCAATCGGGGTGTACTCCCGATCCCGTTCCGGAGGGAAGGGTGATCGCACCGTCGTTCATCTCCCAGGGGGGATCGATGAGATCGTCCCGGTAGTGGCGGCGGGACGGTGGCAGGTCGGCCGGCAGGCTCATACCGGGCAAGGAGGCCACTGCCAGAGCGGCCGCCTTGCCTATGCCGCTCTCCAACATCCCCCCACACCACAGGGCGGCGCCCCGTTCGGTGGCGGCATCGTGGATTGCAACGGCAGCCGCCAGACCGCCGACCACAGCCGGTTTGACGTTGAGGACCGAGGCCGCCTCCCTCTCGAGAGCCTCGAGAGCCGGCCCCACGCCGGTGATCGACTCGTCGAGGCAGACCGGGGTGGCAATGGCCCTTGCCAGAGACGCATGTGCAGCGATGGCGCTCGCCGGAAACGGCTGTTCGATGAATGAGAGCCCGAACTCGTCGAGGAAGGCAGGGGCGGCCGGATCGTTGGGGTCGAAGGTGCCGTTGGCGTCGACTGCCAGTTCGTGGTCGGGGAGGGTCCGGCGCACCTCGGCGACCCTGGCCCGATCCTGACCGGGAGTTATCTTCAGCTTGATGCGCCGGTAGCCGTCGGCGGCCAGCGATTCGGCCTCTGCAGCGAGGCCGGCGGCCGGGGTCGCCAGACCGATGACCGCCCCGACCTCCACCCGTTCTCGTTTGCCACCCAGGTGCCTCCACAGCGGTGAATCGGCTCGCCGGGCGGCCAGATCGGCGAGGGCGGCCTCGATGGCGAATGCAGCCGTGGCGGGAGCGATGGCCGGCTCTGATGGGGCAGGACTGGTCAGGCGAACCGCCTCGGTGT
>CBDUUY010000396.1:0-1569 GCA_965370535.1 uncultured bacterium | reverse complement strand
TGAGGGCCGCCGGAAGCGGCGCATCCTTCTATCAAGCCACGTCATCACGAACAGGGCCCGGGGCAGGCAGACCCGCTCTATGCCATCCCACACACCGGGAGGCAGGGGAGATGTGAGCCATGCCCCGGGCCCTGCTCCCACCCCAACCATGACACAAAGGGGAGATGCCCCCGCCCCGGGGGCAGAGGGGGGCCGTCCCTATCGAATGACGCGCCACCTGATCGTTCTGGGTCCCCCTCTGGCCTCGTCCTCCCCGGCCGAGCCCATCTCCCCCGTCCCCACGGGGGAGAGAAAGAGAGCCAGGCCCATCTCCCCCGTCCCCACGGGGGAGAAACGCCGGTGACCCCTCAGGCCGTCAGTGCCACGAAACCCAGGAACAGGGTCAGCAGGACGGCACCCTGCCACCTCTCCAACCGGCGGCCGGTCACCACGAACGCCCCGGCGATTGCCGCAGTGATCAGCATGTAGATGATCGCCCCGTTGAACTCGTCGGAGACGGTGCCGGGGCCGGCCAGGCCGGCGATACCCAGCACAGCCAGCGTGTTGAACAGGTTGGAGCCCACAACGTTGCCGAGCACCAGGTCGGTCTCGTTGCGGCGGGCGGCGGCCAGTGCCGTCGCCAACTCGGGCAGCGATGTGCCCACCGAGACGATCACCAGGCCCACGAAGGCTGCAGAGATCCCCAACTCGTCGGCCAATCGGGTCGCACCCCGCACCAGTAGGTCGGCGCCGAGCAACGTCACCAGCAGCGCTCCCAAACCGAAGGCCGCCTCGACACCCACCCGAATCTCCTCAGCCGGGGTTTCCTCCTTCGACCCCTCCTCTCCCGACTCGCTCTCCCCCTCGTCGGGCAGTTCGACCGGCAGTGGTTCGCTCCGCGCCCACCTCACCAGCAGGAATGCGGCCACCACCATCCCCAATGCCAGGCCTGCCGCCTCGATCCTGGTCAACTCCAGATTCCACAGCAGCAGGGTGGCCACACCCATGGCGGCCAGCATCAGCACACCCTCCCGGATGATCGTGGACATCCGGGAGACGATCGTGGCCACCAGGGCAGTCGATCCCAGCACCAGGGTCAGGTTGGCCGTGTTGGACCCGATGACATTGCCGATGGCGATATCGATCTCCCCGCGCCCGGCGGCCAGGCCCGACACCAGCATCTCGGGCGCCGAAGTCCCCAGGCCGATCACCAGTGCACCGATGAGGATCGGGGACAACCCGAGAGCGCGCGACAGGCGGGCGGCGGACAGGACAAACCGGTCGGCCGCCAGCGTCAGGGCTATCAGGCCCCCCACGAAGAAGAGGAGCGCTAGAGGCACGAACGTGTCCGTATGGGCATGGAGAGAGATGCTACCGAATGGCACACCCCGCTCCGCCGTCCACGCCGCCGGCGACCACGGGGGAGGGCCCCGGCCGGCAGGCACGACACTGCCGATAGGCTCTCCGGCTATGGGTGATTGGGCAGACCATGGTGCCGACGTGGGTGTGCGCCACTACGCGTCCCGGGCCATCGATGCCGGAGTAGCCGATTGCGGGGACGCCGTTCGACCGGGCGGTCCCATCGAGGAA
>CBDUUY010000395.1:0-1572 GCA_965370535.1 uncultured bacterium | reverse complement strand
AGCACGCAACTGCCGTATGCGTGGATACCACACCCTGAGGAGGGGGTCCGGGCCCGGCTTCTGCCGTTTGGCGGATGGGCCGTTCGGGGCCGAGTGAATCGCCCTGGGTTGAGTGGAGACTCCTGAGTTCGGAAACGAGGATGGGGTCATGGATATTCAGGGCAAGGGAACGTCGATACGGTATTCGCCGGAGTTCAAGGAGCGGGCGGTGCGGATGGTGGTTCAGTTGCGGGCCGAGACCGGTGCGTCACAGGGGATGATCACTCGGGTGGCTGCCCAGTTGGGTTGTGGGCCCGAGTCGCTGCGGGTCTGGGTGAAGCAGGCCGAGATCGATGGTGGCCGCCGGCCGGGCACGACGACTGAAGACACGGAGCGGATCAAGGTGTTGGAGGGGGAGAACCGGGAGTTGCGGCGGGCGAATGAGATCCTGCGGCGGGCTTCGGCTTTCTTTGCGGCGGAGCTCGACCGCCCACTGAGATGACTGTGGAGTTCATCGATCGGAACCGGGATGATTTGGGGGTCGAGCCTATTTGCACGACGTTGCAGGTGGCCCCCTCGACGTATTACGCCGCTAAGAAGCGGCCTCCCTCGGCGAGAGCGATCCGCGACGCCGCCATGATGCCGATCCTGTTGGCCCTGTGGAACGCCAACCGCAAGGTGTATGGGGTCCACAAGCTGTGGAAGGCCGCCCGCCGTGCCGGTCACGACATTGGCCGGGACCAGGTGGGGCGGTTGATGAGAACCCTTGGGATTCAAGGGATACGGCGGGGACGGCGGGTCCGTACCACCCGGCCCGACGAGCGGGCCGCCCGGGCACCGGACCTGGTAGAACGCGACTTCACCGCTGATCGACCCAACCGGTTGTGGGTGACCGACCTCACGTTCGTGCCGACCTGGCAGGGGGTGGCCTATGTGTGTTTCATCGTTGACGCCTTCTCCCGCCGGATCGTCGGTTGGAGGGTTGCGGCCAACATGCGCACCGAGATGGTCCTCGACGCCCTCGAGATGGCCCGGTGGGCCCGAGGCACCCGCCTGGAAGGTCTAGTGGCTCACTCCGACGCCGGGAGCCAATTCACCAGCATCCGGTATGGGGAACGTCTCGCCGAACTCGGGGCACAGCCCTCGATCGGTTCCGTCGGCGATTCGTTCGATAACGCTCTGGCCGAGACGGTCAACGGGCTCTACAAGACCGAAGTGATCTACGGACCTGACCAGGGCCCGTGGAGGACCGTCGAGGAGGTCGAACTCGGCACCTTGGGATGGGTGCACTGGTATAACACCGAGCGGCTCCACGGCTACCTCGGTGACATCCCACCAGCCGAACACGAAGCCAACTATTACGCTGCGAACACCCCCCGGGTGCTGATTGGAAACCAATGAAAACAGCCTCCATCAAACCCAGGGCGATTCAGAGATGGGGATGGTGTGCGATAGGTCGGCGGCTGCCGGGTGGTCGAGCGGGTCCCGCCCCGGATACATCCACCGATCACGACCCCCGGTTCCCCCCTCCTGCAGATCGGGGACAACGGCCCTGGTGGACGATGCTCGTGTGATCCACACTGAGCGCAGGTG
>CBDUUY010000394.1:0-1587 GCA_965370535.1 uncultured bacterium | reverse complement strand
GGGTTCGGGGATGCCGTTGCCGTTGCCGCCAACATCGTCGCTCACGTCGTAGGCAACCACCTCGAGCACCGGGGCACCGATGACGAGCGAGAAGTCCAAGGTGTCGGGCGGCGCGTTGACCACCAACTGGAAGTCGGCCTGATGCAGGTCGGGCACCTCCGAGTCGATGGCGAAGACGAAGGGCGTCGCATTGGCAGCGATCCCGCCCCCGGCCGGAATGGTGCCGAAGGACGCTGTTTCGGTGGTGATCGAGATGTGGGCGTCACCGGTCAGCAGATCGCCCACGATGTTCTCCCCATCCATTGCGCCCAAGTTCTCGAGCGTAATCGTCAGTTCAATGGTCTCGCTGTATTCGGGGATGCCGTTGCCGTTGCCCTCCGACTGTCCGAGGTCATCATCATCCACCGCCAGAGCCTCAATCGACAGGAAGGCGGATTGCGACATGGCCAACACGGCTTCCGCCGCGGCGCCGATGTCCGGGCGGGGACCGATCTCCTTGTCAGGATCAAGGTGGGGGATGCCCGTGTCGTGCAGCATGGCCCGCAGCCCCTCGGGTGTGAGTGCATGGCCCAGGTAGGTTTTGGCAATGCCCTGCACGCACAGCCCCGCGCCAACGACCATGGGAGAGGCCCCCGACGTCCCGCCGAAGACGGCCGTGTACTGGGTCTCGTGCGTGCCCCCGTTGTAGAGATCCCCGTAGCCGGTGGTCACGATCTCAGACCCCCACGCGTGAACGTCCATCCGCGAGCCCCAGTTCGTGAAGTACTCGGCGACGCGCCCGTAACCGGTGCCCGCCCCGACCAAGATGGCGCCGGAGTCACGGACGTTGCGATCGAAAACGCCTTCCCAAGACGGATCGTCGAGATCCTGCGAGCCGTTGGCTCCCGCCTCGACGCAGACCACATCCAGCGACCAGCAACTGGTCCAGATCGCGTCGTAGTTGCTCTGCAGCCACTCCATCGGGGTGGCGTCACGCCCCGGGGGGTACATCTGGATCTCGATCAGCCAGATGTCGCCCGGATCCAAGGTCTCCGCAGCCTCCTGGAAGTACTCGGACACCTCCGGCCACAGGTTGGAGTCATAGGCCTCGAGACCCCACTCGGCCTCCGGGGCGAAGCCGCTGATGCCGAAGCCATTGTGCGTCCCAACCACTTCGCCCACGACGGCGGTGCCGTGGTCACAATCGGTCGGCCACGGGGTATAGCCACCGATGTAGAAGAGGTTCTCGGCGGTGAAATCCTCATGCTCCTGGAACCAGCACCGCTCGACATCGATGAACTTCATCTGTTCGCCCTTGCCGCCGGAAAGGTCCCAAGCTGCGGGCGCATCCAGGCCGACCGGCGTGTCGAACAGGTAGTCCTGCTGATCTGTGAAGTCGGGCGTGCGTTCGGAGCGCTTACGCTCCGCCGGCATCGCCTCTGAGCGAATCACCGCCTCCTCCGCGATCGCGATCGGATGGGCGATCTCGACGGCGGGGGAGCTGTTGAGTTCGTTGACCAGCCGGGCGACTGCGTGCCGGCCGCCTTCTACACGGACGTTGATCCAGAGCGAGAGATCGGGGCCGACCACACCGCTGCGGGCCTCACC
>CBDUUY010000393.1:0-1591 GCA_965370535.1 uncultured bacterium | reverse complement strand
GGGGAGAAACCGGAGTCCGTCTGCCCGTGTGGTGGGGAGAAACCGGAGTCCGTCTGCCCTTGGGGGGGGGAGAAACCGGAGTCCGTCTGCCCGCGGGATTACGGAGGAGAACGGTAGGCCCGGGCCATGATCCTCGTAGCATGGCCGCCATGTCGGTTGTCGCCATGGTTGCCCTGTTCATTGCAGGGATCGCCGCCGGGTTCATCAACACGGTGGCCGGGGGTGGTTCGGTGATCACCATCCCGGTGCTGGTGGAGGTGGTGGGTGCGAGCGTGGCCAACGGCACGTTGAGGATCGCCATCTTGATGCAGAACATCAGTGGGGTCACCGGGTATGCGCGGGGCAAGGCCGTGCCCTGGCGGACGGTGTTGCGGCTGATACCGCCGACCACGGTGGGGGCCGTCGGGGGCGCCTGGGTGGCCACCCGACTGTCGGCGGACTCTCTCGAGAAGATCTTTGCGGTGGCGGTGGTGCTGGTAGCGGTATCCGTGTTGATCAAGCCGAAAGGCTGGGACCGGTCCGACGAGCCGCGGCTCCGGCAACCCTGGACCACGCTGGTGTTCCTCGCCGTGGGCTTCTACGGCGGGTTCGTGCAGGCGGGGGTGGGGTTCCTCTTCCTGGCGGCTCTGGTGCCGGGGTTGGGCCTGGGCCTGGTGAAGGGCAACGCCGCCAAGGTGACGCTCATCTTCTGCTACATCCCGTTCGCCCTGCTGCTGTTCGTGGGCGCCGATCAGGTCGATTGGGGGGCGGGCCTGCTGGTGGGGGCCGGCAGCATGATCGGCGCTTTCCTGGCTTCGACGCTGGCGGTGAAGAAGGGGGCCGGGTGGATTCGCTGGGTTCTGGTGCTGGCAGCGGTGGTGGCCGCTCTGCGGATGCTGCTGTCCTGACCGGCCGGTGCCCCGGCCGGGGACGTTGGCGATGTTGAGGGTGAGGCGGGGGCGTCACCGGCAAGGGCGCAGGACGAAAACCGCACTGCAACCTGCGTCGAGGGCGAGGACACAGCCGGAGGCATCCCCGGACATCCTCAACGCGGCACACGTTTCTGGTCGGGGTACCAGCCGCGGAACCCGGTCGTCCGGAGCGAATGCATAGGGTCGGCGCCCGCCATCCGAGCAGGCAGACCCCCAGGAACACGCTGCCCACCACGATGAGACCGGTTGCGGTGCCGTCGTCGAAAACGAACCTCCGCAGCAGCATCCCGCCTGCTGCGGTGATCACCCACACCCCGGTGCCTGCGGGCCACGACAGCGGGGGCTCCCAGGCCCTGACGATCAGCCGGGCGGCCACCAGCGCGATCAGGAATGGGCGGCGGCGCTCGCCACCCCGGCGATGGTGCTCTCCTCGTCGTGGCTGCTGCGGCCGATGATTACGAACAGGATCACGGCCGGGGTGTCGAAGCCGATGAACCGGCGCATCCGTAGAGCCCAGGTGGCCGTTCGTTGCCTGCGGCCCGGTCCGTTTCTTCCAGTCGTGCATACATCCGTGACGTGATTGCTGGGACAGATCGGCCTGCGCCCGCGAGAATCGGTCGTCATGGGGTCAAACGACAGCGAGTCCACGGTGCAGGCGAAGAGGCGCGGCGTCCGGTGGC
>CBDUUY010000392.1:0-1600 GCA_965370535.1 uncultured bacterium | reverse complement strand
CGAACCTCTGTCGGCACTCGACGTAGGCACCCGCGCCCAGGTTCGGCGCACGCTGACAGAACATCTCCAGTCCTTTGCGGGGCCGCGGCTGCTGATCACCCACGACCCGACCGAGGCGTTCCTGATGGCGGACCGGGTGGTTGTCGTCGAGGACGGAGCCGTGACTCAGACCGGGACACCCGACGAGATACGCCGTCATCCCAGGACCACCTACGCCGCCGACCTGGCCGGGGTCAATCTGATCACAGGTGATGCGTCGGGTGGCGCGGTCCGCATCAATGGCGGCCCCGAACTCCGGATCGCAGACACCTCGACCACCGGGCGGGTACTGCTCACCATCCACCCTCGGGCAGTGTCCATCCATGCCGAACGCCCCCGGGGCAGTCCGCGCAACGCGTGGCCCTCGACGGTCACCTCCGTGGAGGTGCTGGGGGACCGATGCCGGGTCCAGTTCGGCTCACCACTCCCCCTCAGCGCCGAGATCACCACGGCGTCACAGCAAGACCTGGGCCTGGCAACGGGGCGGGAGTTCTGGGTGGCGGTCAAGGCCACAGAGATCACAGTCTGCCCCGGGTAGAACCCCTACCGGGGCAGCCAGTCCGCCGCTTCGAGGATTTCTGTGGCGATGTCCCGCAGTGGCCGGTCCGAGGCATCGATGAGCACATCTCCGACGCCGCCATCTTCGAGTATCTCTGCCAGTTCACCGGCCCGATGCAGATGCCAGTCGAGCGCAGAGCCGATCTCCCGACGCCGAAACCGCTCGTGGAGAACCTCCACGGGTGCACGCAGACGGCATACGAAAGGCTCGGCATCCGGCACGGCACTCATCATCATCCGCAGATCGGCATCGCTCTCCACGACACTCGCCAGCACCAGACGTTCGGCACCAACCCGCGCCGCATTGGCCCAGACGGCTCTGAGGTTCTCGACGGCCAGGCGAAGGTTGAAGGGGTCTTCCATCCCAGGAGCGAAGGTCTGGGACAGGGCGTCCAGGTCCAGGGAGCAGTGGGCTATCCCGGCTTCGGCAAGCAGGTCGGACACCTCGCCGAGCACCGAGGACTTGCCCACCCCCACGGGTCCGTTGATCACGATGACAGAAACGGTCATGCCCAGCGAGAATACCGGGTCGAACCGATGGGCCACTCCATCGTCGGCCCTGCAAGAGTGGGGTTCAACGGTCCTCAGGAGAGTCGATGCTGATCGTCGCCGTCGAATCCCGTGTCACCCCGGGCGAACGCGAGGCCTTTGCCGACATGGCGAAGGCCCTCACAGTGTCTTGAGAAAACTGAACAACTGCTTCTCGGTCTGGTAACCGCGATCCAGGTAGAACGAGTGTGCCTGTTCCCGGATCACATTCGAGCGCACCCGGATCACCGGGTATCCCTGCTCGACGGCCCATAACTCGGCCGCCTCCAGCAGGCGACTGCCTATCCCCTGCCCGCGCCACCCGTCGCCCACCACCATGCCTCCCACCCCGGCGAAGCGGCCCATCTGCAACCAGGTCACTCCGTAGACATGTATCCAACCCGCAATACAACCCTCCGACTCGGCCACCATCACCACTGCCTCGGGGTCCCGGGCGATATCCACCAGACGCTCA
>CBDUUY010000391.1:0-1602 GCA_965370535.1 uncultured bacterium | reverse complement strand
CATCGACTGGCGCAACAGATGGAGCCCCCAATCACGCCCTATCCGCTGAACCTCTAAGTCGGAAAGGTTGGTCATGGGGCGACGATAGATGGGCGGCTGAGGTTCCGGCCGACGCTCTATCGCGTTGGCGCATTCCCCGGCCAATGGGTAGTTTGATCGACGAGGCCTGGAACCCTTTCCAGGCGGATGACCGTGACCGCTCGGAGGGATCTCTGATAACCATCCAGGACGTGGCCCGCTCAGCCGGCGTGGGTGTCGGCACCGTGTCGCGCGTCATCAACAGCAGTCCCCTTGTCAGCGATGCAACCAGGGCCAAGGTGCAGCAGGTCATCGACGAGATGGGCTACCGGCCTTCGTCACTGGCGAGGGCGTTGTCACTGGGCAGGTCGGCGACGGTGGCCGTGATCGTTCCCCACTTCACCAAGCCTTCGGTCGTGGAGCGTCTCCGGGGTCTTTCTGACGTGATCAAGGACAGTGACTTCGATCTGGTGCTGTTCGACGTCGAGAACTCCGATCAGCGCGACCAGCGTTTCGACATGGCCTCGCGCAACGACCGCTCGGCCGGGCTTGTGATCGTGTCGCTGGCTGCCGCCGACGAGGTGGTCGAAAGGCTGGCCGGGGCGAGCGTGCCCGTCGTCTTCCTCGATCGCCGGGTCGACGGCATCCCCGATGTGCACGTGGACGACGTGTATGGCGGGCGCCTTGCCACCGATCATCTGATCGGCCTTGGGCATAGGAGGATCGGCTTCATCGGTGACGACAATGAGGCCGGGTTCGATTTCACCAGCGGCGAGGATCGACTGACCGGCTACCGGGCGGCGCTGACGACCGCGGGAATCCCCCTCGACGACGGCTACGTGAGGGTCGGTCCGCCGAGCCGTGAGGCGGCACACCGGTTGACCGCCGAGTTGCTCGACATGGCAGAGCCACCCACTGCGGTGTTTGCGGCGTCCGATCTGCAGGCGTTCGGGGTGGTGGAGGCGGCCAGGGAACGGGGCCTCGACGTGCCGGGTGACCTGTCCGTGATGGGCTTCGACGACATCGATGTCTCGCCGTACCTGGGCCTGACCACCGTGCGCCAGCCGCTTTTCGAGTCGGGGCGCCGGGCTGCCGAGATGCTGCTGAGCCTGCTCAGCGGTGACACCGAGATCGCCGACAGCGTGGAGTTGCCTGTGGATCTGGTGATCCGCAAGACCACCGCCGCCCCGGCCCGGACCTGACGACTGGCCGTCGGGGTCCTAATGACTGGGTCTCCTGCCGAACGAGTGGTGCTCCGTAGACGTTCGGGCGGCTGCAGGGTGGGGTCACTTCTCGACCGGCAAATCGCTGGTCCGCGTATGAGGATGTTCCGATCTGTTCCCCTCCATCAGCCTCAATCCACGATTGCTCGATCACCGACTACCCGTTCCGTCTTGTGCTGCAGGGGCATTGCGCCGCAACCGCGCTCACCGAGACGGTGTGGGTGGCGCGGCGAGAATCGCAGGGCGGGTCAAGGAGTTCCTTCCGATCGAGTTCGGGCATCCGTGGATTGAGGCTGAGGGAGGGGAACAAGACAAGAACGGTTCACACAACCACAGCAGGCCCACTCGCTTGCTCCTTCCC
>CBDUUY010000390.1:0-1615 GCA_965370535.1 uncultured bacterium | reverse complement strand
CCACCGTCGAGGAGGTCGGGACCGCCGTGGCCGTCCAGTTGGTCGTCACCGGCCTCCCCGTACACGAGGTCGGCGCCACGCCCGGCGAGGATGATGTCGTCGCCCGTGCCTCCCCAGATCGTGTCGGGCCCGCCTCCGCCGTCGATCAGGTCCGGACCGCCCTGGCCGCGGAGGTCGTTGGCGCCCGGACCGCCGTGGAGCGTATCGGCTCCCGGGCCCCCGAGGATCACATCGGCGCCGGAGGCTCCCCAGATCTCGTCGTCCCCTCTGCCGCCGCAGATCACGTCGGCCCCACCCCCGCCGCGAATGGAGTCGTTGCCGTCCCCGCCGACGATGACGTCGCGGCCCCGGGTTCCGGTGAGGAGGTCATCGCCGGGAGTGCCCACGATCGTCGCCGGTTCCCCATTGCAGAGGGGGGTGTGTTCGGCCCGCGAATGGGCCGGGCTCCACAGGAGTATCGCGCCGGCGATGAGACGGAGGGTTCTGGGGAGCGCCGACGCGGATGTGGTCCTCTGCGGCATGGCCGAACCGTAGCGGCCGATCGGCGCCACCATGGCCGCGCAGTTCGTCGCTTCCCGATCCTCCTCGGGAAGTGTCACCGCCGCGGCCTCCCGGCAGGATGTCGTCCCCGCCTCCGCCGATCAGCACATCGCTGCCGTTGTGGCCCCCCGGCGCCGAAGAGGCTTTCGAGGATCTGGATCGTGCGCAGGGGTGGTGCGACTTTGGGAGGCCGAGCACCCCTCCGAAGATTCAGACGGATTCGGCCCGGGCCTTCAGGGCCTCATTCATTGCCCGGAAACCCTGCCTGGTCATCTCATGCCGCCTGCCCGACATCATGCCGCTGAGGATGCCGGTGAACTTCTCGGAGTGCTCGACGCGGGTTCCGTGCTCGGTGGGGCTGAGCCGGACCGAATGGCGGCCGTCGAAGATGCCCTTGAGACCCACCCTTCCGAGCCATTGAAAGAAACGCTCCTTCTCGACGGCGGTGACGGTGGGCTTGAAGGTCATGGCCTTGCCACCGGGTGGCTGGAGCCGTGCCTTCAGTCGTGCGCCGACCTCCGGTTGCCCTTCCAGGCGGACGATGAAGGGGTTCCACTCGCCGTAGGAGCCGAAGTCCATCAGCACGGCCCAGACTTCGCCGGCAGGGGCGGCGATCTCGATCTCGGTGGTGATGGTGCGCATGGGTGCCTCTCGTCGCAGGACGGGATTATGGCGCAGACGCAGCGTCAACCCCCTCCCTCAACCGGGTCGCTGCCGGTACGGTTGTCACATGACCCGCCACTTCACACCAAAGCTGTTCGCCTTCATGAAGGACCTGAAGGAGAACAACGACCGGGACTGGTTCAAGGCCCACCAGGATCTGTTCGAGGAGCACGTCAGCGAACCGGCCCTGCGGTTCATAGAGGACTTCTCAGCCCCTCTGCTCGGGGTGTCGGAGCACTTCACCGCCGACGCCCGCAAGGTGGGCGGCTCGCTGTTCCGTATCCAGCGCGACACCCGTTTCTCGAAAGACAAGACGCCTTACAAGACCCATGTGGGCATTCACTTCCGGCACGTCGTCACCCGGGATGACGTGCATGCCCCCGGCTTCTATCTGCATCTGGAGCCGCGGGGA
>CBDUUY010000389.1:0-1640 GCA_965370535.1 uncultured bacterium | reverse complement strand
TCCTCCACCGGGCAGGCATTGGAGATCGTGGCCACCATGACGCAGCCCCCTTCGGCGGCAGCGAGAAATGCGTCGTGGAGGGCAAGGAAGACCTGGTTTGAGGGACCCAATATCTGACTGCTCATTGGACCTGGTTCCGGGTCCAATCCGTGTCCTCGGATCGCCTCGAGGGCTCTCTCAATAGATGGCCCCAGGGGACTCCCCCCGAGTGGGTACACCGCGAACTGACAACTGACATGCATGGTTCACCTCCGCTCAATAATGAACACCTGGAAAGCACCCAGGCTCGGGGCTGCGCGGCCGATCCCTTCGAGGACCGGCCCGATGTGCCGGATGCCGGGGAACGATCCGGGAACGAAGAGAGCCGCGGCCCGCTCGACCGGGCCGTGTTCCCTGCACCAGGAACCGACTTCCGGCGGCGATAGCAGCCTTGCGGACATCCACGGCTCACTGCGGCGTCTGAGCCAAGATGCCAACCCCCAGGGGCTTGCCCGGTTCAGGACGGCGACAACGACGCGACCTCCGGTGCGGGTCACGCGGGCCAACTCGCGGATGGCCCCCGGCGGATCGGCCAGGAACTCGAGGGCGGTCACCGCGATCGTTGTGTCGAAGCACCCGGCTCGGAATGGGAGACGAAGCGCATCGCCCACCACCAACGGCCCACCGATGCGCTGCGAGGCCAACGCAATCATGCCGGGATCGATGTCAAGACCGACCACCGTTGCCCCCGCCGCCTTCAATGCGGCAGAGAATCGGCCCGTACCACACCCCACATCGAGGAGACGACGGTTCCTCAATTTCCCGACGGCCTTCCTCAGTGCCTGCACCTCGACACCCAGGGCGTAGCAACCCCACGGTGAATCAAACCATCGGTCGTAGCGGACCGGGTCGAGCGACGCCTGATCAGTCATTCTCAGCCCACCGTACGCGTCTCTGCCGTCCGGACGCTACTCCGCGACCTCGGAGTCCCCGGCCCGCCCGTGGCCCAACCCGCGGCCGGCCGTGTGCCCGTTGCCCGGCGGGCCCGATCCGCTCCGCCGGCGTTATCTCGAGACTCAGCCGGCGTCGGAGTCCTCGCCGACGATGACTCGGGGGCCCCCTGACCCGACGCCGTAGTAGAGATCGTAAGAATCCTGATGGGGCTTGCCCGCGACGCAGGACAGAATGCGATTGTGGAAGCTATCGAGCAGGCCGGTTGCGGTGAACGCCTCTGCCTGCTCTCTGCTCTCGAAATGGGTCAGCAGCAGGACCTGGGACGGGTCGATCTCGCCCAAATAGAGGGCGTGGTATCGAGGGGCGCTTTCGGCTTTCATAGCCACCTGCTCCCACTGCTGGATCTCGTTGAGGAATCTCTTCATCTTCTCCGGCTGCACCTGGCAGGAGGTCACGACAACATGACGCATGAGTGTTCCTAACTGTTCGGTCTTGCCCAGACCATTGGTAGGTTCGGGCACCCGCCGCCGTGCTCCTCTTGAGTATGCAACGAAAACCGTGGCGGCGTGACGAGGATCTCCAGCCTGGAGCGCCCAGCTTCCGGTCAGTGCACGTCGAAATGCTTGACGGTGGTCTCCCTGTCGATGAGGAATCTGTCGTCCTCTGGATAGAAGACGGCTTTGTCGATGTCCTCTCCCGCAAAGGCG
>CBDUUY010000388.1:0-1648 GCA_965370535.1 uncultured bacterium | reverse complement strand
GCATTGTCGCCCCCGATGCGCCCCGGACATGGGCCGGGATCATGGCCCCCCTCAACCAGGTGAGCGCACTTCTGGTCGAGGCGAATGGCAAGGGCCCATTCATGGCCAGAGTTCACCCGGACGTGGATGTCCGGGATGCGGCCACAGAGGCCGAAGAGCGAGTCACCAAGTGGGCCTCCGACCTCACCTTCCGCCGCGATCTCTATGAGGCAGTTGAGGCCTATGCCGCCACCGAAGAGGCCGCCGGACTGAGTGGCGAAGAGGCCCGCCTCCTCGAGTTCACCCGCCGCGACTTCCGCAGGGCGGGCCACGCCTTGACCCCGGAGCAGAGGGCCGAGGTCCAGGAGATCCGCAGCCGACTGGTCGAGTTGGGGGTTGCATTCGCCCGCAACATCGATGAGTACCAGGACGGTCTCAACCTGACCAGAGAGCAGTTGGCGGGCATGGCCGATTCCTACATCAGCGGTCTCTCGGCCGGGGAGACCGAAGGTACCTACCGGGTGTCTCTCGATTACCCCGACTACTACCCCTTCATGGATGAAGCCGACGATCGTGACCTGCGGCGCCGCCTCCAGTTCAAGTCCTCCAACAAGGCCGTCGAGCAGAACCTGCCTCTGCTGACCGAGACGGTGGAGTTGCGGTTGAAGCTGGCGGCGATCTTCGGACTCCCCTCCTGGGCGCACTACTCCATGGAGGAGAAGATGGCCAAGGCACCGGAGGCCGTCGAGGCGTTCTATGCCGACCTGATCCCTCCAATGCAGGAGAAAGCCAAGGACGAGATCACCGACCTCCAGGACACGATGGGCGATGCCGAGGTGCAGGCCTGGGACTACCGCTACTTGCACACTCGTATCCGCAAAGACCGGTTTGGCCTCGACCCCAACGAAGTCGCCGCCTACTTCCCTCTACAGCAGGTGTTGGACGGGATGTTCGAGATCACCGGTGAGGTCTTCGGACTCGCCTACGAACCGATCGACGACGTGCCCGTGTGGCACCCGGACGTGTCGGTATACCGCATCCTCGATACTGCGACCGGCCGCCATCTGGCGACGTTCTACGCCGATCTGTTCCCTCGTGAGGGCAAATTCAGCCATGCCGCAGCATTCGACCTGGTGGCGGGGCACGAGACACCCGACGGCTACACCCTGCCGGTGACGTCCATCGTCGCAAACCTCACCAAACCGACGCCCGATGCCCCCTCACTGTTGAAGCACGACGAGGTGGTCACGCTGTTCCACGAGTTCGGCCATGTACTCCACAACAGCCTGGGCCACACCCGCCTGACCCGATTCAGCGGCTTCAACACCGAGTGGGACTTCGTCGAGGCGCCCTCCCAGATCATGGAGCACTGGTGCTGGACACCATCGGTGCTGCAGCGCTTTGCCCACCATCATGCGACCGGGGATCCGATCCCGGCAGACGTGGTGGAGCAGTTGGCCGAAGCCCGCGATCTGCACGTTGGCCTGTTCATGCTCCGCCAGATGAGTTTTGGCGTCCTCGACATGGCATTCCACGGCCCGGGAGAGCACAAGGATCTTCACGAGATCACCAGGACCGCCTCGGACATCGCAGGTTTCCCCTTCCACGAGGGCACCTTCTTCCCCGCCTCGTTCGGGCACCTGTTCGGCTACGACGCCGGGTACTACGG
>CBDUUY010000387.1:0-1658 GCA_965370535.1 uncultured bacterium | reverse complement strand
ATGGGATCAACGAACTCGTGCTCGACGCCGTCGACCGTCATCGTCGGGTCGACCGGCGACGGAGCCGTCGGTTCTTCGGTGTGGCCGGCTGTTGACCTGGGATGCCGGGGAGTGATTCGTGCCTCTTGAGTTCAAGTTTTGGAGGCGTTTTGGCCGATAGAATCTGGTCACCAAGTGGAGGTCTGATGTTCAAGCGCCGGATCAGGATCGTGTCTCTCGTCGTGGCCGGGTTCGTCGCCCTGGCGTTGCCTGCAGCCGCCGATGAGGGGGCTGAAGCGGGCGATGGTGGTATCGGCGCCGGGGGGACCATCATCGCCGGTCTCCTCGAAGCGGAGTTCGGGATCACCCCCGAGGAAGCCGCCGCTTGGAATGAGGCCGGGGTCGGGTGGGGTGCCCTGTTCAAGCTGGGCATTGCATCAGCGGTCACCGGGGACAGCATCGATGATCTGTTGGCGTCCGCTGTGCTCGGGGAGGACGGCGAGTACGAGTACGGGTTCTCCTGGGGCGAGTGGTTCCGCGGCCTCGACGAAGAGCAGTTGGCTCTGCTCGAGGGCATGTCCCGGAATCTCGGTCAGTTGATCTCGGCCGATCGCCGTGGTCACGGCAGGCCCGATCATGCCGTCGGTCCCCACGACAAGGGCGACAAGCCCGACAAACCCGGCAAGCCCGACAAACCCAATCGGCCCGACGATTCCGGCGAGTCCGACTGACGCATCGGCGCTCCCGGCCGGACACGCCCCCGACCAGGATCAATCGACCGGCCGGCACGCTCGTGGCCCCGTCATCTGCGGTCATCGGGAATGAGGCGCTTCGACCTCTGGGGTGCCCTGCTCTGCGAAGTCACCCGGGCACACCCGGCGTTAGGTATGTGATCAACCGTGTGACGGGCCAATGGGCGGGGGACCATCGGATTCTCCCGGTGGCCGGCCGGTAACCTCGACTCAGACTTGGTGTCACCGGGTCGGCGAACGCCGGGTTGACTGAATCGATGCCCGGGATCAGGCCGACGGCGGCGGGGTCGGACCGGGAGGTTCAGGATGGCTGGGTGGTGGGGCGGGCCCTGATGGGGGCGGCGCCCCGGAGTCCCTACCGGAGTCGGACGGGTCGGCCGCATGGGTCCTCGACCTCATCACGAGCGCCACCGCCATGCCTCCGATGCCGATCGCCGTGACGAATGCACCGTACGCCGGCCACCATGCCTCGAGCCATCCCGAAGACTCGACGACCCATATCGTGCGTTCCTGGACGGAGGGGAACACGACGAGCAAAGTGATCACAACCAGTGCCACATATGCCCCGGCAACGGCCCCCGAGACCATCGCCGCAGTCTTGAGTTCACGGCCGGGAACATCCCCGGGAGATCGGTACCACTTCCAACACCGCACCAGCGGGTAGATCAACACTGCGGCGAGCAACAGCATCAGGATCTGGATGATCCCCACAGAGGCGGGGAAGCCGAAGACGTTGAAGTCCTGGCCGTACGTGCCGATGCCGGTGACCCCGTAGTCCCGGTAGATGTTGCTGGGCACATAACGGGTCAGTTCGGTGAAACCGGCGAACGGCAGGAACAGCAGCGAGAACAGTCCTGCGGATCCCGCCAGGAAGGACCACAGGTAGAACGTGGGCGCCGGCCGGGTCTGTGACATGGATCGCCTCCT
>CBDUUY010000386.1:0-1672 GCA_965370535.1 uncultured bacterium | reverse complement strand
ACCCGGTCAGGGCCAGAGTGAGCAAGACGAGCAGGGCGATGACATCCACCCGCAGTTTCTCCGTTGCGAACAACACCACGGCGCCGGCAACGATCGCCAGGGTCAACGCGATTTCGAAGGTCATCAGCCACCCTCGCCCGGCATCAGCGCCAGCGGCGCGGCCCGGCCATCTCGCAGATTCTCGTCCCGTGTAGAGCCTATCCGGTCACCGGCTCACACCCCCTTCATAGAGGCCGATTCGCATCTCGCAGCGCTGGGCCGGCCTGAGTGATCCCGGGCTCCCGATGGCCACCATTTTGAGGATCTGTTGGAGAACTCGAACCAGTTGAAGCTCTGTTGAAGCTGTCGGAAGCGCCCGGTTAGCGGGCCGACGTGCAATGAGGTGTCTGGACTGGATAACAGTTAAACCCGGTCCATTTTATCGGATATATGACCCAGAAGGAGACACTGGAAATGAATGTGGACACCGTGATCGTCGGCGGCGGCCCCGCAGGCGTCGTCACCGCGTTGACAGCCAAGGCGATACACCCTGAGAAATCGATGTGCCTGATCAAGTCGATCGGCGATGGCGTAATCCCGTGCGCCATCCCCTACATGATCTACTCCATGGCAGACCCCGAGGAGAACCGTGTGGGTGACGCTCCTCTCGATGATGCCGGTATCGAGGTCATCGTGGACCGGGTGGTCTCTATCGACCCTGAGGCGCATGTCGTGGGCCTCGAGTCGGGAGAGACGATGGGGTACCAGAAATTGGTGCTGGCCACCGGGATGCTGCCTTCGCTGCCCCCCATACGGGGTGTGGAGCTGCCGGGGGTCTTCGTCATCGAGAAGAGCCTGGCGTCCATGATGGCACTGCGAGACCACGCCCTATCGGCAAAGAGTGTGGTGATCCTTGGAGGCGGTTTCATCGGTGCCGAGTTCGCCGACGAACTGGCACGCGGTTCCGATACCGAGGTCCACATAGTGGAGATGATGCCCGGGGTGCTCCCGGCCGCTCTCGACGACGATTTCGCCGTGGAGGCCCAGAAAGCGCTCGAAGCGAGTGGGATCATCGTGCACTTGGGGACCAGGGCCGTCTCGATCAACGGTGCCGGGCGAGTCACCTCGGTTGCGCTCGACACCGGCGAGGAGATCGCCTCCGACATGATGCTGATCGGCGTGGGTGGAGTCCCCGATGTGGCGCTGGCAAGGGATGCCGGTTTGCTGGTCACCGGAAATGGGTCCATCTGGGTGGATTCGTACATGCGGACCAGTGCCCCCGACGTCTTTGCTGTGGGTGACTGCGCCCTGAAGCGCGACTTCTTCACGCGGCGTGAGACCCCGGTGTGGCTCGCCTCCACTGCTGCCGCAGAGGCCCGCATCGCCGGGACCAATCTCTATGAGATCAGGGTGCTGCGGCAGGTCCAGGGGACCATCTCCGCCTTCTCGACCCGCCTTGGAGATGTGGCGTTTGGCAGCGCGGGGCTCACCTGCAACATGTGTGCCGAGGAGGGTTTCCGCTGCGTCGAAGGAATCGCCTCTGCCCCCGACCGTCACCCCGGAACGCTGGAGGGCGCAACCACAGTGACGGTCAAACTCCGCTTCGCCGATCGCTCAGGGCTACTCCTCGGAGGTCAGGTCGTGGGGGGGGATTCGGAAGGGGAGTTGATCATCGTGATCTCGCTGGCCAGCC
>CBDUUY010000385.1:0-1673 GCA_965370535.1 uncultured bacterium | reverse complement strand
CACCGTCAGGGCGATGGGTTCGCCCTCTTCTCCCGGGCCGATCACCAGGATGAGCGCCGTCCGGATGATGGTCGCAACGCTTGCCATCGGACGGATGAGGCTCGAGAAGACCCGGGTCGCCAATGCCATCAGGAGTCGTCCCGCTCTTCGAAGAGGCGGTACGCCTCCACGATCGATGCCACGATGTGATGCCGGACCACATCGTCGGAGGTCAACTCGACCATGCCCACCCCGGCGATTCCGTCGAGCACCTTGCGGGCCTGGCGCAACCCCGATCCCCTTCCGCTGGGCAGATCCACCTGGGTGATATCACCGGTGATGACCATCCGCGAGTTGAAGCCAAGCCGGGTGAGGAACATCTTCATCTGCTCGGGTGATGTGTTCTGGGCCTCATCCAGGACGATGAACGCATCGTTGAGGGTGCGGCCTCTCATATAGGCGAGTGGGGCGATCTCGATAGTGCCCTGCTCCAGCATTCGGCGGGTCTCCTCCGGGCCGAGCATGTCGTAGAGGGCGTCGTACAGCGGCCGCAGGTACGGATCGACCTTGGCGGCCAGATCGCCGGGGAGGAACCCGAGCCGCTCCCCAGCCTCCACTGCAGGGCGGGTGAGGATCATGCGCGAGACCATGCCTCCGATCAGCGCCTCCACTGCCATCGCCATCGCCAGATAGGTCTTGCCCGTCCCGGCAGGGCCGATCGAAAACGCCACGGTGTTGGCCCGTATGGCATCCAGATAGGACTTCTGGTTGAACGTCTTGGGACGAATCACCTTGCCGCGGCCCACCGTGATGGCGTCCGAGAACACCTTGGATGGATTCTCGACGTCGGATTTGACCATGTCGATCAGCCGCCGAACCCGTTCGGGAACCAGGCGCAGGCCCCCTTCTACCAGCACCAGCAGCTCCTGGAACACGGTGCGGACCCGCTGGGCGGTGGCGGAATCGGCCGCAATGCTCAGCTCGTTGCCGCGCGCGACGATCTTCGCCTCGGGGAAGGCCGCTTCCACAAGGCGAAGGTAAACGTCACGGTCACCGAGCAACGCCAACATGTGAGTGTCACCGGAGACGCGCAGCTTGACCTCAGTCAAGGATGTTTGCGTCACAGAATGCCTTTATGGCAGAGTAAATGGGAGCACGAGATTATACCCCCGGCGCCCCGGGAACAAAGGCGACCGGCCCGAATCCTCAGATCGTGTCGGTCGTGAGACCCAATTCGATGAGCCGCTTCCTGAATCCGTCCTCCGGTTGATCCAGCAACAGCGCCAACAGACGCAGGTCATCTCGCCTGATGGTCAGCACCTTGCCGTTGAAATCCTGCCGCATTATCTGAATCGAGCGGAGGAACCGGTCGAATATGTCGGCCTCGGTGCTGGAGAGCGCCTCGACCCGGTTGAGGTCGATGGTCACTCCCCCGCTGGGAAGGGGGACGACGGCCGTATCGCCCGACTCCTCCTGGGGCAAGAACTGGGTGATCGGCACCTGGAAGAAGGCCGCCAGCCGATGAAGCCTCGGCAATGACAGGCTGCGTTCACCGCGCTCGTACGCTCCGACGACCGCTGCCTTGAACTCCCCGTTGGAATGCCGCTGCACATCCTGCAGCGAAAGCCCCCGCTGCTTCCGTATCGAGCGAAGCCGTGCTCCCACCAATTCGTTGTATGCGGGTGTCACTCCCA
>CBDUUY010000384.1:0-1674 GCA_965370535.1 uncultured bacterium | reverse complement strand
CACCAACTGCGTATTCGTCTTCGGTGCCGCACGAATGCACCCCTGTGGCTACCCCGATCCCGCGGCGCAACGGCCCCTCGACCGACGTCGGGGTTCCCCACCCCGCCCACCGCTGCTCCCAGCCGAATGCCGCTGCTCCCTCGGTGAGGCACTGTCCCAGGGCTTCGCTGGAGAGCCGGCCCAGCTCGGGCCAATCGGCCGCAAGGTCGGACTGGTCTAGGTAGCCGGCGTCCCGTTTCTGCGCCGCCCGGAGTGGATCACCGGCGCGGATGTGATTGCGGAGGCGGAACGTCAGCGGGTCCATGTCGATCTCGATGGCAGCGAGGTCCAGCAGTCGCTCCACGAATGCGCCGAGGGTGACGTCACCCACACCGCGCATGCACCCGGCCGTGAGCAGGTTGGTCGAGACCCCTTGCACGACGAAACGGCCGTGTGGACAGGCTCCCCACAGATCGACGGTCAGGAACCCGACATCGGGTTTCATCCCGTAGCCGCCGTTGTCGTGGACGTGGGACACGTCGATGAAGGTGACGGCGCCATCCTGCTTCACACCGAGGCGTCCCGCCGAACGTTCCCGGTGGCGGCGTTTCACCCCGGCGAAGCACTCCTCCGATTCGAGGGCGATTCGCACCGGCCGGCCCGCCTTGCGGGCCAGCAGCACCGTGATCAACTGCATTGCACCGATCCACCACAGCCCGAACGACGCCCCGCATGGCTGCGCGATGACCCGGACATCCGACACGGGGATTCCCAGCCCCGCTGCGATCGCTTCCCGCATCTCCGATGGGGTCTGGGTGGAGGTCCACACCGTGACCCGGTCCCCATCCCATTCGGCCACGCAGGCGTTGCGGCCGATCGGGGCATAGGCCTGTCCGTCGAACGCCATCTCGGCGTCGACCACCACGTCAGCGGCGGTGGCGCCGTCGTCGATGTCGCCCCAGCAGACCTCGATGGGGGTCCGGGCATTGCCCTCCGCCCGCACCTGGGGGGCGTCGGGCTGCAGAGCTTCGATTGGGTCGAACGTGGCCGGGCGCGGCTCGTAGTCGACCTCGATCAGGCTCAGGGCCTCGATGGCGACGTCTTCGGAGACGGCGGCTACGGCCGCCACCTCGTCACCGATGAAGCGGACCGTGTCGTCGAGGATGCGGCCCCGATGGTTGTGCCAGCAGTTGTCCCACGGCCACTCCGGTGCGTCGTGATGGGTGACGACACCCAGCACGCCGGGGAGGGCTTCGGCCCGGCTGGCGTCGATGCGGGTGATGGCGGCATGAGCGTGGGGGCTGCGGAGGATCTTGCCGTGGACCATGCCCGGGACCCGCACATCGACCCCGAACCGCAGGTCGCCGGTCACCTTGGCCCTGGCGTCGATGACCGGAATGGCCTTGCCTACCGCGGAGAGGGGGTTGCGGTCAGGCATCGTCGGTCTCCCCGGCGACGGCTGCGGCGGCCCGCAGCACCGAGCGCACGATGTTGGGGTAGGAGCCGCAGCGGCAGATGTGGCCGCCGAGCGCAGCCGCAATGGCACCGGGCTCGGGGTCTGGGTCGGCCTCCAGCAACGCCTTGGTCGACAGGATGAACCCGGGCGTGCAGAAGCTGCATTGGAATCCGTGCTCGTCGATGAACGCCTGCTGGATCGGGTCGAGACGTTCCGCAGTGCCCAGGCCTTCGATGGTG
>CBDUUY010000383.1:0-1680 GCA_965370535.1 uncultured bacterium | reverse complement strand
GCGAATCGACAAAGACCCGCAAACGAATACGGACCCACGCTCCTAGTGCTCGACTCGGAGGCATTGGCGGGCAGGGCGGTCTCCGTATACAGGATCGACAGTATGGGCCAGGCGTCCTCGTCGAGCCACAGCACCTCGAAGTCGAGGCTGTACTCCGCCGGTCGATCTTCCCCATCCGGGTTAGGAAGGTACGTTGCTCGTCGGCTGGCCAAGAACGCATCGATATGGCCGTTGATCACGGTAGGGATGTTCGGACGGGCATCGAAGCCGGACAACCGGGCATGACCCACCCGGACCTCAAGCCCGGGAGTCGAGACACGTTCGGCTATGGCCGAGATATCGAACAGTGTTCCAAACGACACCGTGACCACCCCCGGCACGCCCGCCTCAGAGGTTGTCGTGACCGCCTCTGCCGGAACCGTGGTGGCCGTAGTCGTAGGCGGAACAGTCGTGGTCGCAACGGTTGAGCCTGTTGTGGCGACCGCACTTGTCGAACCGCCCGCCGTGTCCGACGGCGAACAGGCCACACTTCCAAGAACCACCGCCACGATGACCCACGTGAGCCGCCTCACAGCACCAACCTACACCGACCACCTTTCTGTAGCAACGCCACAACCCGCTTGCCGGCGCCCTCCGTGACGCTCCCTCCTGTGATGAACTTCTTCTTCTCTTACAAGAGGCCCCGACTCCGCCGGAGCCTTGGCGATGAAGGAGTAGGTGAGGTTTCTGTAGAGGTGCCTCGGCACCCCTATCAAAATCATCCGGCCCTTGGATTCAGGATCAACACCGGCCCGGGCATCACCGAATCCAGGCGCTAACTTGTGCCCGGATCCAGGTCGGGCCCCTCAGCACCCCTGACCTACTCGGAAGGGTGCACTCGGGGAGCGCATGGGTGGGGTTTGCTTCAATCCACGGTCGGGGGGCGGATCTCGTCGAAGGCCCTGTGCACCATCGCCAGGTCGGCCCTCTCGAACGCCTCCCGGTACTGCCGGCCGTCGAACACGAAGTCGCCGGACGCCTCGAACGATGCCATCAGGCCCTTCTCGGATGACGTGGGGTGGCGTGTGTCGCGCAGGAAGACGAACACTCCAGGGCGGCCGTCCGGCCCGGCCACCAGTACGTTGACCCGGTGGTGGCTGGGGTCCTCGCCCTCCCATCCTCGAATGAAGGCATCGGCCTCACCGGCGTCGTCGAACCGGGCCATCGGCAGCGGGTAGCGGCCCTCCACCCCGGGTTGCAGGTCCTCGATCGGGAATCGTTCGGTGGTCATCTGCGGATGCAGATGCCAGGGGATGCTGACCCCGGCGCCCGCCCCATTGAAGATGACGCGAAAGGTGCCGCCGGTGTCGCTGTGGATGTCGGTCATCGCAGCCAGCACCCCGCTGCCGTAATCCTGGCCCTCGTGCCTGTCTGCTATCACCGTGAAATGGTTGCGGGCCAGCCAGGCGAAGTTGGCTCCCGCCCACCACCGTCGCCCCCCGGCGTCGATCGGCAGCAGGATCTCCTTCGGGAAACAGGGGTTCCCGGCCGGGTCGTGGAAAACGGCGGGTAGATCCATCTCCTCGCACCCTGCGTCGTAGATGCCCCGGCGAGCCAACTCCGCAGAATCGGCACGGAACTCCCTAAAGACTCGCGGCGGAATTGGGGTTGGGTCGTGTCTGTCTGGGGGTGGTGGTGTTG
>CBDUUY010000382.1:0-1685 GCA_965370535.1 uncultured bacterium | reverse complement strand
CGTCCCGAGGCGACGGAAGAGCGTATCGATCATCGCCGCCGGCTTCATCCTCACGGCCGTGGCCACCGGGTTGATGGTGCTCGAGGTGACGCCCGTCTGGTCGCCGGCGGCCGTCATCGGAGCGGTGTTCATCGGGTGGGCAGTCCACCACCGCAAACTGCGGCGATCGGTCGCCGACACACTCATCACCTTGCTGGTGATCATGATGTCGATCGTCTGGATGAACGGGATAGGCGTGCTGCTCGGCCCCGGCTATCTGGGTCTCATCGGCAAGTTCTCCGAGATGCTCCAGATCATCCCCATCCTGCTGATCGGCCTCGGTGTGGACTATGCGATCCACCTCACCTCCCGCTATCGGGAGGAACTGGCTGCAGGCAAGGACGTGGTGGAGTCCTCCACGGCGGCGAGCCGCACCGTCGGAGTGGCCCTGGTGCTGGCCACAGCGACCACAGCAGTCGGGTTCCTCACCAACCTGCTCAACCCGGTGACCGCCATCGCCGACTTCGGCGTGCTGGCCACCGTCGGCATCGGGTCTGCCTTTCTGCTGATGCTGACCTTTTTCCCGGCGTCTCGAATCCTGCTGGACCGCAGGGCCGAGGCAAGGGGAGCACACCCGATCGAGGACGACCACCAACCGGGGGAGCGGTTGCTGCTCCGGTTCATGGGCAGCCTGTCGGTGCTGGCCAGGAAGTTCGCAGTCGGCACCCTGGCACTGGCCCTGGTGTTGGGTGTGCTCGGCGGTTGGGGACTCTCCAGGCTGGACACCACCTTCTCGTTCACCGATTTTGTGCCGGACGGGTCACCCCTGCTGGACACCTTCGACGTGATCGATGAGGACTTCGATGGGGGCTTCGAGACCACCAATGTGCTGATCGAGGGTGATGTGGCAACGCCCGACGTGCACAACGCACTGCTGTTTGCGTACCTGGCCATGCTCGACACACCGGATGTGCGGGTTCGCGGTGGATTCCCGTGGGCGGATTCGCCGATAACAGTGCTGTACGCCATGAGCGCACCCCCGGAGGCGGGCGGCAGCCCGGCCGTCTACTCGCCCGAGTTCCTCGCCGACGCCGCCGGGTTCGGGTGGGTTCCGGATTTCTCCGACCCGGCCCAGCCGGGGTTGTCTATGCCGGCGGACGCCGACGTGGCTGCCATCTACGACGCAGCGGCCCAGTACGAGCCCGACATGATGAAGCAGGTCGCCGTCAGGGCCGGGGGCGGTGACTACCGCTACATCAACGTGGACATCCGCACAAAGGCAGGTGAAGCGGGTGCCAGGCAACTGGCAGTGAACCTCCAGTCCGATTTTGCCGTCGTCGCCGCCATCGAAGGTGTCACAGCCGTGCCGACCAATCAGAACATCATTGCAACCGGCGTGGTCGACTCCCTGCAGTCGTCACAGGTGTCGTCGCTGGTGTTGACGCTGGCGGCCGCCATGGCGCTGCTGGTCCTGAACTTCCTCATCACCGCCCGGCGTCCGTTCCTGGGTGTGATCACCATCCTGCCGGTGGCGCTGGTGGTGTTGTGGGTGTTCGGAGCGATGGCGTTGACCGGCATCTCCTTCAACCCGGTGACGGCGATGATCGCTGCGATCGCCATCGGCATCGGGGTGCCGTACACCATCCACATCACCCATCGTTTCCAGGAGGACCGGGTCCGCTGTGACACTCCCGAGGAGGCGATCG
>CBDUUY010000381.1:0-1688 GCA_965370535.1 uncultured bacterium | reverse complement strand
GCCAGCGGCGGCAAGACGACCGGCAAGAAGGACCTCGGGATGATCGCCATGGCGTACGGCAACGTGTACGTGGCGCAGATCGCCATGGGTGCCAACATGTTGCAGACGGTGAGGGCGTTCAACGAGGCGGAGTCGTATGACGGCCCGTCGTTGATCATTGCCTACAGCCCCTGCATCGCCCACGGCATCGATATGGCCAACCAGATGGACCACCAGAAGGATGCGGTCGCCACCGGCTACTGGCCGATGTACCGGTTCGATCCGAGGCTGGCAGCCTCCGAGGAGCGTCCGTTCAAACTGGACAGCCGCCCGCCGACCAAGCCGTTCGTCGAGTTCGCCAACACTGAGGCCCGGTTCTCCATGTTGTCGAGGGTCAATCCAGAGCGTGCCGACGCTCTGATACAGGCCGCCCAGGAGGACATCACCGAGCGGAGGCGCCTGTACGAGCAACTGGCCGGGATCGAACGCGGCTTGCCGGGTGAGGAGGTGAACGGATGACCGTGAACATGAAGACCACCTACCTGGGTCTCGAACTCGATACGCCCCTGGTGGCGTCGGCTTCCCCCCTGGGGCGGACCATCGAGGGCCTGCGCCGGCTCGAGGATGCCGGGATATCGGCGATCGTGCTCCCTTCGCTTTTCGAGGAGCAGATCGAGCACGACTCGTACCAGGTGCACCAGGTGTTGGAGTACGGTGCCGAGTCGTCCGCAGAGACCTTTGGCGGGTACCTGCCCGAGTACGAGGAATACAACACCGGCCCGGAACGCTACATCGACCTGGTGCGGCAGGCTCGTGCCGAGTTGAAGGTGCCTGTGATCGCCAGTCTCAACGGCGTCACCACCGGAGGATGGGTCGAGTACGCCCGGCGGCTGGGTGAGGCCGGGGCTTCGGCGCTGGAACTGAACGTCTACTTCATCGCCGCAGACATGGATGAGACCGGCTCCCAGGTGGAGCAGCGGTACCTGGATCTGGTCTCGGCCGTCCGCGAGGAGATAGAGATCCCGCTGGCGGTCAAGGTGGGCCCGTACTTCTCTTCCTTGGCGAACATGGCCCGCCGCCTCACCGAGGCCGGTGCCGACGGCCTGGTGCTGTTCAACCGCTTCTACCAACCCGACATCCATCTCGAGGATCTCGAGGTGGTGCCGGACATCCATCTGAGCACTTCTGTGGAGTTGCGGCTGCCGCTGCGCTGGATCGCCATCCTCAAGGGCCGGGTGGATGCCTCATTGGCGGCTACCACCGGCGTTCACAGAGGAGAGGACGTCCTCAAGTTGCTGCTGGCCGGAGCGGATGTGACGATGCTGGCATCGTCGCTGCTGCGTCACGGCCCCGAGTGGACCAGGACCGTCGAGGAGGAGGTGCGGCAGTGGCTGGAGGTGCGTGAGTACGAGTCGGTCGAGCAGATGAAGGGCTCCATGAGCCAGGCCTCCTCGCCCGACCCGGCCGCCTTCGAGCGCAGCAATTACATGGAGGCCCTGATCACCTACACCAGCCCGAGCGTCTGAGGTGGGGTCGGCGCGACGGGGTCCCATCTCTACCCGGGGGGGATGCAAGGCTGCGAGCTAGATCGATTGCCGCGTGGCGGAAGACCCCTTCCGTCACCGGCCCGGGGCCGGCGCCACCTTCCCCTGAGGGGAAGGAGCAAGCGAGTGGGCCTGCTGTGGTTGTGTGAACCGTTCTTGTCTTGT
>CBDUUY010000380.1:0-1698 GCA_965370535.1 uncultured bacterium | reverse complement strand
TGGAGGACCCTGGAGCCACAGTTCGTTGGACTTGGCGGATGCCCCGCGGAGTGCACCGCGGGCGCAGTACAGATCCATGTCGCCGTCGAGGTCCACATCGGCGGCGTCGCAACTGTGGCGGTCCCGCACCACGACCCAATCCTCTTCGGCCACCCACGGCAGCGTGACACCCGACTCGACGAACCCATCGTCGGTCTGCAGCCAGATGGGGTCGTCGCCGATGTTGTGGATCTGGATGAGCACGTCGAGGTCCCCGTCGCCGTCGAAGTCGAACACCGTCTCGTCGAAGGCGCGCGACCAGCCGAACACCTCAAAGGAGAGCCCTTCTGCCGCCTCGTAGTCGCCGGCTGCTTCGGCGGCCGTCTCGGGGATAGTGCATTCCGCGACGGTCGTGGTGGTTGTCGTCGTCGCAACGGTGACGGAGGAGGTTATCGCGTCCTCGGCGACCGTGGTCGCGGTGGCGGCCTCCGGGGCATCCTCCCCGCCGGTGACCCTTCCGGCGACGAAGCCGATGGCAATCGCGGCGAGTACGGCGACGGTTGCCAGGAAGACCGCGAGTCTCGACACCTGCGAATGGTACCGACCGTGGCTATTGGGCAGGCATCAGGACGCGAGTGTGAGGTCATGAGTGCCGACAACGTGGTGCCGGCGGCGGCCACCGGCGTGGTGGTCATTGCCCAGGTGAGCATCGTGGTGGCAACTCGTCCCGGGAACCTGAAAGAGGTTCTCTACCCGGCCGTGCCGTCCGTCGGTCTCGTGGTGCTGCCGGTGCTCGCCTGGTTCAGCCTCACCGGGTGAGAGATCCCCGTCGATGCGGTGGCGCCTACCGGGGGCCCGGGGCCGTCGCCTTCTAGAGTCGGCACTGTGAGCGACACCGCCCCCATCCGTCCCGAGGAGCGCTTCGATGAGGCTGCTGTGGCCGCACACCTGCGGGCTCATCTGCCCGATCTCGTCGGCGGGCACGAGATCGTCTTCGAGCAGTTCCCGGGAGGGAAGGCCAACCTCACCTACCTGGCCGGGGCCGGAGATGTCGAACTGGTGCTGCGCCGTCCGCCGCTGGGCCGGGTGGCGCCCGGCAGTCACGACATGGCCCGCGAGTACCGGGTGCTCTCGGTGCTGCACCGTGCCTACGGCCCCGCCCCGCAGGCCTATCACCTGTGTGAAGACCCCGAGGTCATGGGAGGGGTCTTCTTCGTCATGGAGCGACGTCGCGGTGAGGTGATCCGCGAGACCTGGCCGCCCGCGCTCCCCGACACCGATCACTACCGGCGCTTGCTGGCCTGCAATGCGATCGATGCCCTTGCCGACCTGCACCTGGTCGATTACGAATCTCTTGGTCTCGCCGGTCTGGGACACCCGGAAGGGTTTGTCGACCGTCAGGTGGGGGGGTGGACCGACCGCTGGCGTCAGGCGCGTGAGGACGACGTGCCGGCCATGGAACTGCTGGCCGAACGACTCGCCGCCGCGGTGCCCGTCTCTCAGGGAACGACCCTGCTGCACAACGACTTCAAGATCGACAACCTGATGGTCGCCCCGTCGGGCGAGGTGGTGGCCCTTCTCGACTGGGACATGGCCACCATCGGGGACCCTCTCGTCGATCTGGGCACCGCCCTCGCATACTGGTCGGGCCCCGGTGATGCCACATATCCAGTCTTCGGCAGCCGGGGGTACACGCTGGCGACGGTGATGAGCAAACCC
>CBDUUY010000379.1:0-1701 GCA_965370535.1 uncultured bacterium | reverse complement strand
CTCACCGGCGAAGTGCTCGAAGACATGGTCGAAGACGGGTTCCTCCCCGAACCACACCGCAATTCGCTTTCGCAGGCGACCATCGTCGGTGTCGAACTCCTCATCGGCCGCACCGGCTACACCGGCGAACCGATCGCTTTCGAATTGCTCGTCCCTGCCGAGCGAGCCGAGCAGGTGTGGGCCGCACTGGCCGAAGCCGGGGCTCCTCGCGGCATCGTGCCCTGTGGCCTCGGGTCGCGCGACACGCTGCGCCTGGAGGCGGGCCTGCCGCTGTACGGGCACGAGTTCGGCATCGACCCCGACGGTGCCGAGTTCCCCGCCTATTCGTTCCCGTTGAGCGGCCTGGCGGTCTCGTTCTCGGACCGCAAGGGCGGCTTTGTGGGCAGGGAAGCGCTGCACGCCCAATTCGAGCAACTCCAGTTGATCAAGACGGGTGACTACCAACCTTCCCCGGTGCTGCCCCGGCGCACCCGTTGCCTGGCTGTGGTGGACAAGGGTGTCATTCGGCAGGGGCACGAGGTGTTCGTCGGTGACCGCAAGGTGGGTTTTATCACCAGCGGCACCGTCACCCCCTACTGGGAGTTCGAGGGGGAGGGAGCGACCGTGGCGATCACCGACCGCACCGAACGCCGGCCGGTCGCCCTGGCCTGCATGGACGCCACGTTGATGCCCGACGACGAGGTCGAGGTGGAGGTGCGCGGCAAACGACTGCAGGCCAGGGTCGTCAAGTACCACGGCCGGAATGAGGCACCCCCCTACTTCCGGGCCATCCCCGTCGATTCGACCGAACCGGGGAGGGTGTCGTCGAAGGAAGAGGGTGTCGCCAGGGCGCGCACCGTGTTGGACAGGGCTCTCGGCAACCATGAATGGCGGCAGCGGCGCACCGTCAATCTGATCCCTTCGGAGATGACTCAATCCCCACTGGTCCGCCTGCTACAGGTGTCGGATCCGGTGGGGAGGTATGCCGAGCACAAGGAGTTGCTGGCGGCCTTCGAGCAGGAGATCTTCTACTACCAGGGCACCGACTTCATCGCATGGGTCGAGGAGGAGTTGGCTGGGGAAATCTCTGCGTTCCTCGGCTGTGGCATGGTGGAATCCCGGGTCGTCAGCGGCCAAATGGCCAACATGACGGTGTTCAGCGCCATGGTGGACTGGCGCAACCGTATCGACCGGCGCCGCGAACCCCGGCGTATCCGCCTCGCCGTCAACAACCACATCGGCAAGGGCGGCCACCTGAGCAGCCAACCGATGGGGGCACTGCGGGATTACATCGCCAAGGATCCGGTAACGGAGAGGTTCTCGGTGGTCAATTTCCCGGTCCGCCACGACAACCCGTACCGCATAGACCTCGAAGTCACGGCTGAGGTGATGGCGGGGATAGACCCCGAGATAATCATCTTCGGCAAGAGCATGGTGCTGCACCCCGAACCGGTCGCCGAAGTGAAGGCGATGGTGGCGGGCAAGGAGGATCCGCCGATCCTCATGTACGACATGGCCCATGTGCTGGGCCTGGTCGGGCGGCACTTCCAGGAACCTTTCGCCGACGGGGCGGACCTGGTGACCGGGTCCACCCACAAGACGTTCTTCGGCTCGCAGCGTGGTGTGGTGGCAGGCAACTTCGTCGAGGACACCCCGGAGTTCGGCCTGTGGAAGGCCATTCGGAGGAGGGCGTTCCCCGGCATGGTCAGCAATCACCACCTC
>CBDUUY010000378.1:0-1710 GCA_965370535.1 uncultured bacterium | reverse complement strand
ATGATGGCAGCAGGTATGCGCCAGCGCCATGTCGCAACCGGCCCTCGAGTCCGGGGGGAGAGGCCGGGCGGGCTGCCGGGCCTTGCCGGGCGGGCCGTCGTGGCCAAACGATGACCCCGGCCCCCTGGAGATCATCGAGACGGAGGTCTTCCCGACAATGTGTCGATTAGGGCCGAAAGACCCTAAGCGCGCTCGTGTGTAGATGGGAGCATGGCGTTGTTAGCTGCACCTTGCAAGGGGAGTGAAATGACCAACCGATCCGGGCTATGGGCGATCGGCGCATTGCTGGCAGCCTTCTCACTGGTCGTCGCCGCGTGTAGCGATGACGACGGCGGGGATACGACGACGACTGGGGCCCCGGTGGTGGAGACCACCGAGGCGGCCCCGACCACGACGACGGTGCCGACGCCGGTAGTCGAGGAATCCGCGGTCGACATCCCGTTCCTGGCCATGTGGGAAGCATCGGGCCACAACGACGCCGCTGCCGAGGCCTTCCGCCATTGGGACGGGGACGATCCTGCGGTCGTCCCGGCAGCGTGCGCCACTTGCCATGTGGGAACGGGGTTCATGGACTTCGTTGGGGCGGACGGCAGCGCCGCCGGCTCCGTCGACGCCGACCACGATCCGATCACGACGATCACCTGCACCACCTGCCACAACGAGGCAACCCTGGCGCTCGACACCGTGACCATGCCATCGGGGGCAGTGCTCACTGAACTCGGGGCCGAGGCCCGCTGCATGACATGCCACCAGGGACGATCGTCCAGAGTGAGCGTCGACGGGGCGGTCGAAGATGCGGGTGTCTCCGACGACGAGGTCGACGAGGACCTCGGCTTCATCAACATCCACTACTACGCCGCAGCCGCCACGAAGTACGGCACCGAGGCGCAGGGCGGATACGAATACGAAGGCAGCTCCTACGACGCATTCTTCACCCATGTCGAGGGATACGAGTCGTGCATCGAATGCCACGACTCGCACACGCTCGAACTGAAGATCGAGGAGTGCGCCACCTGTCACGTGGGTGTGACGACTGCCGAGGACCTGAGGAACGTCCGTATGCCCGGCTCGTTGGTCGACTACGACGGCGACGGGGACATGGCCGAGGGCATCTACTACGAGATCGAAGGCGCCGCCGCCACGCTGTACGCGGCCATGCAGGCCTATGCCACCGAAGTGGCGGGGACGGGCATCGCCTACGACAGTCACGCCTACCCCTACTTCTTCGCCGACCTCAACGGTGACGGGGTAGCGGGGGAGGATGAGGCCAACTACGGCAACAAGTTCGCCGCATGGACACCCCGCCTCCTGAAGGCGGCCTACAACTACCAGGTCGCCCTGAAGGATCCGGGCGGGTACGCCCACGGCGGCAAGTACGTGCTGCAGTTGCTGACCGATTCCAGGATCGATCTCAACTCGGCGCTCGGTTCACCGGTTGCGCTGGATGCGGCTCACCGGATCGACCACGGCCACTTCGCCGGGTCCGAGGAGGCGTTCCGCCACTGGGACGGCGACGATCCGGCGGTTGTGCCGGCCTCTTGCTCGAAATGCCACACGGCTGCGGGTATGCCGCTCTACTTGACGGAAGGCGTGACGATCAGCCAGGAGCCGTCGAATGGCCTGCTGTGCTCCACATGCCACAACGATCTCATGACCTGGACCAGGTTCGAGGCTGTGACCGTCGAGTTCCCGAGTGGAGCAGAGGTGGAC
>CBDUUY010000377.1:0-1711 GCA_965370535.1 uncultured bacterium | reverse complement strand
CGCCGACGATTCCTCCGATCAGGCTGATGATCCCGAGCACGAAGTAGACGGGCCGCATCCAGGCGGCGACTACGGGACGGGGGATGACGGTGTGCTGCATGACGCCGGATCGTACCGGCGGGGGTATCCGACAGGGCTTCGGATCGCACCCATGGCCCGGTGGACCGCCCACCGGTACGATCCGGACATGCGGGTGCACCTGCTCGACGGCACGTATGAGTTGTACAGGGCCCACTTCGGGGCCCCGCCGCGCAGCGCCCCGGGCGGTGAGGCGATAGGCGCGGTCCACGGCCTGATGGCCGGCACGCTGCGCCTGTTGGAACAGGACGGGGTCACTCACCTGGGCGTCGCTTTCGACTCCGAGGTCATCTCGTTCCGCAACGACCTGTATCCGGGTTACAAGACGGAGGAGGGAACACCTCCCGAGTTGCTGGCCCAGTTCCCGTGGGCCGAGCAGGCACTCGAGGCGATGGGCGTGGTGGTGTGGCGGATGATCGACTTCGAGGCCGACGACGCCCTCGCCACCGCTGCCTACCTGTACTCCGATCAGGCCGAGCAGGTGGTGATCCTGTCGCCGGACAAGGACCTGGCCCAGTGTGTGGTGGGTCGGTCGCCGATCTGCTTCGACAGGCGCAAGGCGGCGTTCATGGATGAGCAGGGGGTGTGGGACAAGTTCGGTGTGGCCCCGGAGTCGATCCCCGACTACCTGGGCCTGATGGGGGATTCGTCCGACGGCCTGCCGGGTCTGCCGGGATGGGGCCCGAAGTCGTCGTCGACCCTGCTCGCCGAGTACGGCCACATCGAGTGCATCCCTCTCGATGCCTCCGAGTGGAAGGTGAAGGTGCGGGGGGCCGAGCGACTTGCCGAATCCCTTCGGGATGGCAGGGACGACGCTCTGCTTTTTCGGCATCTGGCCGTCCTCCGGCGGGATGTCCCGATCACCGAGACGATCGACGACCTGGAGTGGAAGGGCGTGCCCCGCTCCCGGTTCCTCGACTTCTGCAACCGCTGGGGCTTCGGAAGCCTCCGCGACCGCCCCCGCCGCTGGCAAGCCTGAGGCTCCGAGTCAGGTAGCGGCAGCCCAGAGTGCCGTTACCTCACGTGGGCCCTCCGGGACCCTTTGTGAATGCTGGGGCATCCTACGGTGGGCTTGTACGAGGCAGGTGAGGCAGCGGTGTTGCCTCACCTTGTCGGGCGAGTTGGGTGCGGGCTCGCTCTCAGTTCGATGTAGCTTCCCAGGTGACGGGACCGTATTCGCAGCCTTGGTCAATGAGCCACAGGGTGCCTTGGGCTGTGGTTGCGGAGAGGAAGGTGCCGTGCCATTTCACGGTGTCCCAATCCAGGTCAAAAGCGCCCTCTCGGATGGGGATGGGCTGTTCCGGCTCGATTGTGGTCCGGAAGCCACCCGACACGGTGGCGCCGTCACACTGGTAGCCATCGGCAAGGATGTCGGCGGTCAGCGAACCGACCTGGTTACCCGAGGCCGAGATCTCGAAGGTGACTGTCCCGGTCAAGCCCGGTTGGGTCGCAAAGGGACCCGTGAACGTAGCGGACGATTCGGGACTGATGGGCTCCTCTGGAGCGGTGGTTGTGGATGTCGGGACGACCGTGTCCCCGGTCTCTGCTGGCGCTCCGGTGTCGGCGTCATCGCCGCAGGCTGCAACTATCAATACGAGGCTGGCGAGAGCGAGAGTGAGTCGCCGCATGCTTT
>CBDUUY010000376.1:0-1716 GCA_965370535.1 uncultured bacterium | reverse complement strand
CTGCTCTGGAGGCGATTCGGTCACAGCCCCGACCACGACGGTGCCTGCCGCCACGTCCACACCCGGGCTGAACGACCTGACGCCTTTCCCTCCCGGGCTGCTGCCGGCTGGATGCGCTGCCGAGACGGCCCGTGACCCGGGGGTCTTTGAAGCTGCCGTTGGCTCGAAGCCGACGCTGGGGGAACTCTGCGCCGTGGTCGGCCCACCCGACTGGGTGACGGGCAGCGGCCTGTTGATCGTCGTCTACGACCTCGACGATGGAGGGCAGATCTTCGCTGCATATGGAGGCGGAGGCCCCCTGGTGTACGCCCGGTGGCTGACATCCGACGGCGAGGAGCGGTGGCTGGTCAACGGGTGAGCACCCCATCGGCCCTCGGTGACGCCGGCCGCCCGCCCAGCACGGGCGGGGTTCTTGCACTCCCGCCCCCGAATCGGAGCAATGTCGGGGGTGCTTCAGGGCTCCTGATGTTCCCGGTCTCCCGATCACGACAGCTCTTGCGGGCCAGAGGCCTTGATGACTTCTCCGCCTCAGGTGAGGATGCCGATGATCAGTTCGTCGACCGGCAGGTTGCGTCGACCGTATCGTGCGAAATCGACGTGGGCGATGGGCGTGCCGGCCTGGTCGAGGCCAACGAACTCGACCGTTCCTCCCCAGGCCACATTCGATGCATCCGTCGGATCGGTCCAGGAGACCGGAGCCCCGGGACCGACGGCTGCCTTCACCTTCTCGGGTAGGACGCGCTTTTCGCGCTCTATCTCGAGGCACCAGGCGCCATGAATTTCCTCCATGAGCTTGGCCGAAGCTTCAGTTCTCTCTGTGTTGTCCTTCAACTGCCCGGCGATTGCGTTGAGCTTGTCGTTGATCTCGCCGAGCCTGTCGATGATCTCCTGGCTCATGATGTCTCACTTCCTGTGCCGTGCGGTTCCAGGATGGCTCTCAGACCATTGAAAAGGCAAGGGCCAAACGACCGGTGTGAAAGGGTCCGGGATTCTTGGAGACTCCGATGTTGCCCGGATCTGGCGGGCGACATCAGACCCTTCCGGCTGTGGCCCTCGGTTGGGAACGGCAATCCGGCCGGAACCGGCCAGTCGGATGGCGGAGAATCCGAACCACTGGATCAGTCAGTTGATCCCATATGCGCCTGTCCATCCGCTGCCCAGGCGACGCTGAGGTCACCGGACCCTCGGCATCCTTGTCAGAGCATGACCACCTGGGCAGCTCAGTTTGGATTCACGATCGGGTCGCAGTTCTGACTGGGCAGCCGACGGCCGGATGCAGTTGGTGCATCGCTGCAGAGCAGGGCAGTCGCTCGGAGGATCAATTGAGTTGCAGGACCATTGGGACAAATCTGATGCCGTTTTCGACCTGCTCAGGACGCTCCACTCGAAAGCCCAGGCTCTCGTATGCCGGTACTGCGTTCGGCGACGAGTGAACGTTGACCGTCTCGAGTCCTGGTCTTTCGTGACGGCTGATGGCGAGGGCACAGCCGAGGAGCTCCTTGGCGACGCCTTGGCGCTGGAACGCGCTGTCCACGAAGAGGAGCGATATGTGATCGTGGCTTCGCACCTCGATCACTCCCACGATGACCTTGCCGGCAGTTGCGACGAGGGTGACGTGGTTTGCAGAACGTTTCCGTATCGCCGAAGGTTCGATGTAGCTCAGGAACTCCCGGATCCCCTCGTCTGAGTAGCTGGGGGCGATGTGGCGCCGGAACG
>CBDUUY010000375.1:0-1728 GCA_965370535.1 uncultured bacterium | reverse complement strand
GTACCAGCGGAAATAGTCCTCCACGATCTTCTTCGAGATTCCGTAGGGAGTAGGCGGCACACGAGCAGAACGCTCTCTGGCGGGCATCCGGGTACGAGGGCCGTACACGGCTCCACCGGAAGAGGCGAACACCACCTTGCGGGCACCGGAACGGCGGGCCGACTCCAGGACGTTGAGAGTCCCCAGCACGTTGGTCTCGGCGTCACGAACCGGGTCTGCCACCGAGACCGGGACCTTCACCTGGGCGGCCAGATGGAAGACGACCTCGGGTCCGAAGCGCTCGGCGACGTCGGCCAACTCGGGTGTGCCGATTCCGGTGACGTGAACCGCCACCTTGCCCCGACGACGGGCGTCAGTCAGGTTCTCGAGCACTCCGCTGCTGAGGTCGTCGATCACCAGCACTTCCCAGCCATTGTCAACGAGGAGTTCGACCAGGTGGCTGCCGACGAACCCGGCCCCTCCGGTGACGAGTGCCTTGCGGGTCATCGGGGCGGCCCGAAGGTCACGGATCCGGGGGCCAGCACCACGTCGGGCGCCACCCTCATCCCGCCGTCGATCTCACACCCTGCACCGATCCGGGCACCGGGGCCTATCAACGACGCCCCGGTCACCAGCACATCGGGGCCGATCACCGCCCCGGGCCCGATCACGGCCCTGTGTATCACCGCGCCGGCGGCGACCTCTGCACCCTCCATGACCATGCCCTCCTCGATCACCGCAGCATCATCTACCAGCGCCCGGTCGGCCACCCAACTCCACGAGCCCTCCCGGATCCCGCCCGGCCCGCCGTGTGGAGTATCGGGGCGATGAAGGCTGCTCTCACCTCTCATCACGATGCCGTTGGTGTCCAGCAGCAATTCCTGAGTGCCGATATCCAGCCACCGCCCCGACACTTCGATCCCGCCGAGGTCACGGCGTTCGACGAGGTTGGGGAACACCACACGTTCAAAGGACAGACGGCCCCGGTCGTACTCCTCCAGGGCCCTGCGCTGCATCACATAGATCCCGGCGTTGACGGTATTGGCGGGCGCCGTACCCGGGGACGGTTTCTCGACGAATGCCTCCACCATGTGTGCTTCGTCTGTGACCACGACCCCATACGCTGAGGGGTCCTCCACCTCGACCAGGGCGATCGTCGCCGCGGCCTGCTCGGGGGCTGTGGTCACAAATCCTGCCAGATCGGCCTCCAGGACGACGTCGCCGTTCAACACCAGAAACCGGTCGTCGAGGCGCTCGATCGCCTCCACCAGTCCGCCGGCGGTGTCGAGCGGTTCCTCCTCGATGGCCAGACCGAGCGAAGGACTGCCCTCCCAGGCGGAGACATAGTCCTTCCACTCCTGCAGGTGGTCCTGCCCGACCGCCAGCAGGACCTCATCGACTCCGGCGGCCTCGACCAGGCGGATCTGGTATTCGATGAACGGGATCCCGGCCACCGGCAGCAAACTCTTCGGCATGTTGGCGGTCAGCGGCCACACACGGGTTCCCCGCCCGCCGACCAGTAGAACCGCCTGGCGCACGTTCATCTCCCCATCCCCCGGTAGTCGAGACCGGCGGCAAGTGCCTTCTGCCTGTCCATCATGTTGCGGGCGTCCACCACGACATTGCCCCTCATCGCCGCCAAGACGGTGGCGGGGTCGAGTTCGGCGAACTCCGGCCACTCGGTGGCGATCAACAGGCCGTCGGCGCCCTCCAGAGCCTCGGAGGTGCTCGCCACTTGCTCCACACCTT
>CBDUUY010000374.1:0-1731 GCA_965370535.1 uncultured bacterium | reverse complement strand
ATCGGAACGCCACCACGGGCGCAGCGGTCGACCTGGCTCTGGGTATCGGCATCGGCCGCGGCACCGACAAACTGCACGACATCGAGGACGTAGATGGTTCGCCGATCGCCGATGTGCTGACCGGTAACGGAGGCCCCAACGTCATGCGCGGCTTCGGCGGTGACGACGTGCTGAGCGGTGCCGGAGGCGACGATACTCTCAACGGCGGCTGGGGAGCCGACATGGTGGACGGTGGAGACGGATACGACTTCTGCAGGCGCGGTACCCTCATCGCTTGCGAATCGGGCCCCGCCTAGAGTTTGCCGGCCGGGGGGTGGTGACAGGCCGCATCTCTCTCATCTCGTGATGCTGAGGGATTCGTTCCACACGCTGCCTCAGAGCATCTCCAACGCCGCATCGGCCACCGGGGGCACGATCGCCCCCAGCATCCCAAACCTCTCATCACTGGTCTGGCCGCGCCGCCACCTGATGTAGATCTGCTGCGCGATCACTGCGATCCGGAACAGAGCCAGGGCCTCGTAGAACGCCAAGCCGGAGACGTCGAGACCGGTGCGGGCCGCATAACGGTCAACTATCTCCGGTTTGCTCATCACCGACGCCAGCGTGTACCCCTGGCTGCCGAAGACCGAGTATGTGGCATCACCGGGGCCCGACCAGTAGGCGAGGGCGGTGCCCAAATCGACGAGAGGGTCCCCAATGGTGGCCATGTCCCAATCCAACAGGGCCACCACCTCGCCGGTCGGGCCGGTCATGAGGTTGTCGATCTTGAAGTCATTGTGCAGCAGGGTCGTTCCCTGAGGGACGGGCACCGCGGCAGCGAGCCGTTCGGCCAGCAGTTCCATGGCCAGCACGTCGTCCTCACGCGCCTGGAGCCAGCGGTCGGTCCACCCCCGCACCTGACGCTCGACGAACCCTTCCGGGTGTCCCAGGCCGGCGAGACCAAGGGATTCGTAATCGACCAGGTGCAGGTCGGCAAGGGCATCGATCGCATTGGAGGCCAGCATGCGCCGGTAGTGATCGGTGTCGGGGAGCGCAGCCGGCCAGGTCTCGCGGATCACCTCGCCGCGACGTCGCTCCATGACGAAGAAGACCCCTCCCATCACCTCGGGGTCCTCACACAGGTGATAGGCCTGCGGGGCGGGGCCGTAGGCACGGTGCAGCACCGAGAGCACGCGGTACTCGCGGACCATGTCGTGACTGCCGGGCGCCACCCGGCCCAGCGGCGGCCGGCGCAGCACCAGTTCGACATCTCCGGCCCTGGCCAGGTAGGTGAGGTTGGCCTTCCCTCCTGGGAACTGTTCGAAGGCGATCTCGCGCCCACCGACGAGATCGGGCAGATGAACCCGCAGGTGTGCGGCCACAGCAGCTTCATCAAAGCGCTCCTCGGGACGGATGGGGGCGGTGTCGCTCACAGTGGCGACTCTAGAAGGCGACGGCCCCGGCCTCCCGGTCGGCACCACCGCATCGACGGGCATCGCTCACCCGGTGAGACGGAACCAAGTGAACACCGGCAGTACCACGAGACCGACGGACGGCACGGCCAGGTAGAGAACCTCTTTCAGGTTCCCGTGACCGGTTGCCACCACGATGCCCCCCTGGGCGATGATGCGGGGTTTGGTGAGGGCCAGGTAGGCCTGCAGTCGCCGACCGACCGTCCTCGACACCCGGAGCGGAACCGTGACGGTGGCATAGGAGGTCATGTCCCTACCCCGCCGGTCGACCCGGTGGAAC
>CBDUUY010000373.1:0-1743 GCA_965370535.1 uncultured bacterium | reverse complement strand
GGTGGCGGTCCTGGTTGCTCCGGCGTGGGCTCCGCTTGGTAGGCAGTCGCTACCCCACCCGAACCTTGGCTCCCGGTCAAGAGTCCTCCGACAGTCCGCACCCAAACCACTCACACCCAGGCCAAACCACAACCAGAGGCGGATCGGGGACCCGTGGATGCTCTTCTCGGCGACTATGGGGTTGCTGAGGATGGTCGGAGAGGAGTCCGGGGAGACGGAGACCCTGCTGCAGCACATCGGTCTCTGGGCAGCCCTGGATCACGCTGTGGAAGCCGGAGACCCGGTCGTGTGGAATCTCGGTGACGTCGGCGGGGACAAGGAACTCCCCCAGCAGGACATCACCATCGAACCCCCTAGCGGGCTGCTTTGTGTGTTGCCGTCGGCTACCCACCGATACACGGTTTTCGCGTTGTTGCCGAACGTGTGTTCGGGAACTACGTTGGTGTTCTTCGGTCGGATCGGGACAGATGAACGCTTCTGAAGCCACGTCGCATGGTGAGTGGGCCGCTCTCGCCGAATTGCAGCAGCAACTCAGGGCGTTGGATCGCGGCGAATCGGTCGATGCCCTGCCCCTCGGAACCTCGCCTGCGATCCGCACCCGTTTGACTCGCCGGGCGATCACCCAGCAGATCGCTGAACGGGAGGCCGAGGAGTCCCGCCGGGGACTCGAATCTCTGCAACGGCGGACGGAGCGGATTGTCGCCGATGCCGGGGATGCATTCGATCGCCCCCTGGGGCGTTCGCTACTCGATTTCGATCAGAAGCGTGGGACCCGACTGGACGTGTTCTGGTCGCCCGTGCCCGTCCTGGCGTTCCGGGCCTGGGATATTCGGGGCCTGCTGCGGGGTGTGGTCGGCGCTTGGTCGGAACCGGTCTATCGGGCCGGGTGCTTCGGCTCCGGCGGGGAACGGTTCGATCCGGCGGTGCCGCACACCGATGGGTCTTGCGGATCCCCGCCGTGCGGCATCTATGCCGTGAAGGAGGCAGAGGTCCTGGTTCGTGAAGTGGGGTCACTCGTTGGCCGCCGCCGGGTCGCTCTCGGGGTTGTGGAGTTGACCGGCAAGGTCGTCGAGCACACTCGCGGTTACCGGGCCAGCCATGTCCGGGTGGTGGCGTTGGTTGTGGCCGGAGGCGGCCGCATGGTGAAGGTGGAGGGGGAGGGCCGACTGCGGCGCCTGTTTGCGGCACCGGACCGGACTCTGATCGACATCGAACGTGACGACCCGGCCTGTGTTGAGACACTGGAGGGAACCGACCTGCCGGTCCGGGTCATTGACTACCTGGAGCACACCCGACTCCTGCTGGGTGCGGAGGCCGGCGATGAGTGACCCCGGGACCAATCCGGCACCAACTGGTTCGGGTCCCCCGGCCGACGAGCGGGGAACCCACCGCCATGAGATAGCCCGGATTCGTGCTGAGATCCTCGAGATCAACAGGCAGATAGGCAGGGGAACGGAGTTCCCCGAGGAAGTGGAACGTTTGGAGAACGCCATCGCCGAGCGGCGGACGGCCTCGGCCGCCGTGCAGTTCGGTCTCGATGCCGCCCGGCGGCGGGCGCAAGAACTCGACGACAAGATGCGAGCGCTGCAAACCGAGATCACCGGGTTCGAGCGGGGTTTGGAAGCGCTGCTCGGACAGTTGCGCGAGGAGGTAGGGGAGCGTTCAACACCGATGTGGTCTCCCATTCCAGTGCTCGGCTACCGGACGTGGCACGTCACCGCCGACGGTTTGCGGGGCGCTACC
>CBDUUY010000372.1:0-1768 GCA_965370535.1 uncultured bacterium | reverse complement strand
CGAGCCTTCCTGAATGTTGGGGAGGGTCAGTATGACGGTGTTGGTGAACAGGATCACCAGCAGCGGCGGGATGTTCCGAAGTGTCTCGACGTAGACGGTGGCAACTTGGCGTACCAGGAAATTCTTGGACAGCCGAGAGATTCCGATCATCACCCCTAGGAGCGTGGTGAGGGGGAGGCCGATTGCAATAGAGAGACCGGTGTTCTTGGCTCCCTCGAGAACGGCCCGCCAGATCGGATCTGCCGGCGAGAAACTGGACTCACCGATCTCGAACTGCGTGGGCTGGGTCAGGAACCCGAAATCCGTGCTGATCCCGCGATCGGCCAGGTTGCTACGGGCAGTGAGGAGGAGGATGACGGTGACGGTGACAGCGAAAGCCACTGCCCCGACCTGAGCGATGATTCGAAGAACCTTGACATCGCGGTACCACGGAGGGCGAGTGTGCGTAAGGGTGTCGGTGGTGGCCGTCATCGGCTCCTCAGGGGCTACGGGGTGGGAGGCAGAGCCACCCACCCCGTCACGTCCCCTATTCGGATCGGCCTACCTGTAGGGCCAGGCGTAGAGAAGCCCGCCCTTGTACCACAACTCGTTGGCGCCGCGAGGCAGCCCGAGTGGTGTATCCACGCCGACATTGGCTTCGTAGATCTGGCCGTAGTTCCCGACCTGGCTGATGACATCCACCACGAAGTCCGTGGGGAGGCCGAGACCGGGGTCGGTCTCGTCGATGCCGAGGAACTTGGCGATATTCGGAACCGTGGCATTGGGCCCACCGAGCTCACCGGAAGCGAGGGCGGCCGCGATGGCATCCTCACTTGCCGCGAGAGCGGTCACGTTGTGCGACGTGATGCCCCACTCCTCGGCCTGGATGGTGGCGAACACCACCCAGTTCACGATCTGTGCCCACTGCGAATCGCCATCGGCGACCACTGGGCCCAGAGGCTCCTTGGAGAAGGTCTCGTCGAGGATGGTCAGCGCAATACCGGTCTCTTCGACACCGGACTTGACGGCGGCCAACTGCGACTTGTCGGACGTCCAACCGTCGCACTGTCCGCTCACAAACGCCTCACGCAACGGGTCGTTCGACTCGAAGGTGGAGGCGGTGAATGGAATCCCCGCGAAGCGGGCCGTCAGGTTCAGTTCGGTCGTCGTGCCGGTCAACACGCAGATCGTCGCGTTGGTCATCTCGTCGATCGAGGCGAATTCACCGGTGCGCACCATCATGCCCTGACCGTCGTAGAACGTAGTGGTCAGGAAGGTGGCGCCCTCCGTGCCATCACGGCTCGCGGTGGCGGTCGTGTTCCGAATCAGAACGTCGATCTCGCCGGACTGCAAGCTGGTGAATCGCTGGGCTGCTGTCAGGGGCACGAACTCGACCTTGCTGTAGTCGCCAAAGATGGCGGCAGCCACAGCGCGGCAGTATTGGACGTCGAAGCCAGAGAACTGGCCCGTCTCGTCGGTGAAGCCGAAGCCGGGCACGGCATCATTGACACCGCAGATCAAGTTGCCCCGGTCGATAATCGTCTGGAGCAGGCCGCCATCGCCACCACCATCGTCATCGCCACACGCAGTGACGACGAGCATAAGGGCGAGAAGCAAGCCTGCAAGGCGCTTCATCATGGATTTCCTCCCATAGCCAGCACCGGAACTCCCGTTCCGGATGTACGAGGAACCTAGCCGCCCACAGCCTCCACGACCAACCGGAGTGTGGGCAACTCGGACCCGGAACCCGATCCCGGATTGCGGAAGACGCGGTATCGGGCCGGATCGG
>CBDUUY010000371.1:0-1786 GCA_965370535.1 uncultured bacterium | reverse complement strand
GGCCTGGGTGTGAGTGGTTTGGGTGCGGACTGTCGGAGGACTCTTGACCGGGAGTCAAGGTTCGGGTGGGGTAACCGCTGCCTACCCGGCGGAGCCCACGCCGGAGCAACCAGGACCGCCACCGGGGGAGCTCGAGGACCTATCGCGGAGCATGGTCTTGACGGGACTCCCATACCCCGGGTGATTCGGATGGGGCTCGCAGCCCTCTGGGAACATGCCGATGATGCCGGCGAAGCAGGTGTCGGCGGTGCAACGCGCATCGCGCCGGAGTATCCGGGCGGTGTCTGCGAGACTTCAGGCATGGCACTGGTTTCGCCGCGTATCACTTCGCTCTCGTGGGGTCACATTGAGGTCGAGGGCCTGGGCAGGTTCAAGGATGTGAAGCTGTGGCCTGGTGGAGGCAGGGAATGGGACTGGAACGAGACCGGCACCCACCATGTGCCCGGTATTCAACCGGCCGATGTGGACGAACTGATCGACCACGGTGTCGAAGTCGTCGTGCTCAGCCGCGGTATGCAGGGCGCTCTTCAAATCAGCCCAGAGACACTCGAGCACCTCGCGGACAGAGGCCTCGAAGCGCACATCCACCGAAGTGAGCAGGCGGCCGATCTCTACAACCGTTTGAGAGTTGCCGTGCAAGTGGGCGGGCTCTTCCACTCCACTTGCTAGCCGGGCGCCCGACGACCGGGCAGAATCGGCTGCCCCACATCTGCTCGCCGCAGGTGGCAGCCGTAGTTACGTCCACGGACGTGGTGTATGGCGGGTCTGGTCACGGCCCCGGTCTGTGAGACCGCTGCGACCTGTAGTACCCCCAGGATGAGGGGGGTTCGGGGCGCGGCCTCGCCGCGGACTCTCGAGTTGTCACCACACTCTCTGGTTGAATTCACCAGTAGGCGCCGGCAAGCGTTGCTACCTGCCTGCCATGCGGTACGTGTCCTCCCCGACGCCCGGGTCGAACCAGCGCTCCTCGTCGGTGAAGCGCGCCAGGTCGGCCAGACGGAACAGCGCGCTCGCCGCCTCCGGCTTGGGCGGTTGGTCGAAGTCCGTCATCGACTCCGCCTCGGTGAAGATGACGATACGGTCCGCGTTGACCCAGTAGAACCGGGAGTTCCGAATCCCGTCGCCTCCTCGCAACGCTCGGCAGAGCCCATAGGCGGCCTCACCAAACTCGGCCCGATCTGCCGTGTCGCGGCGATCACAGTGTTGCAGTAGCAAGGCCATTGGCGATCCCCTCGCTCGACTATCCACAGCCTGCGCCAGGAACCCGCCAATGTCAATGCCGAGGAGCGACATCGCTGTCGTGGTCGAGGCGAGCGGCTGTCCTGGCATACACCGCCAAAACACGTAATTCGGCCTGGGTGCCGAGGTTTGGGGTGCGGACTGCAGACGGACTCTTGAGCAGGACTCAAGTGAGGGAGTGGCTGCCCAAGGAGGTAGTTCCTTCCCGATGCGCCGGCGATGAGTGGTCCGAACGGCTGGATGCCTACCCGGTAGCCGATCTGGCTGAGATGTCCCCGATTGTGGGCGGTGGTGGTGCCGAGATGATGGGAACCGGCGCCGGGGCTCCCAGCGTCACACGGTGGGAGGTACACACGACCATGAGATTCCGCGCGATCACCACGGCCGCCCTCGCGATCATGCTGGTAGTCGCCGCCTGCGGGGATGCAGGCGGCGGGAGCACGATCACGACGGGCGATGAGCCCACTTCCACGACCACGGCTGATGAGGTCACCACGACCACGGCTGATGAGGTCACCACGACCACGGCTGATGAGGTCACCACGAC
>CBDUUY010000370.1:0-1787 GCA_965370535.1 uncultured bacterium | reverse complement strand
AGTGGGGGAGTGTCGCGGTTGACGGCTGATCGGTCTAGGCGATCTGCGCCGACATCTCGGGAAAGACACATCGCCTAGCGGCAAGAGGTTAGATGACTACGCCGGTTTCATCTCCGTCAGCCGAATCTGGAAGGAAGTCCTCGGCACCGCACTCAGCTGGAACCGCCGACCCTGCACCTACTGCTACAGACGCACGGTTCGCGGTATCGTGATGCAACACACCATGCACCGTACACCGTGCTACAGTGTCGACATGGAACTGCGTGCATTCACCGTCCGACTCCCCACCGACCTCGCCGCCGACCTCGAAGCGGTCGCCGCTGCCGAAGGCACCTCGATCGCTGAAGAGATCCGCCAGGCCATCGGCGACCGAATCACCGCCAAACGCGCCGACGCCAAGTTTCGGGCCCGGGTCCGTTCGATCATCGACCAGAACCAGCGGGTCCTCGAGCGTCTTGCCGAGTGACCGAATATCTACGGCTCGAGGACTACCTCGTCATCTGTGAGGAGGTCCTCGGGCGCCCCGCAGAAGCGATCGCTGCCGAGTCACGACTCGAGTTGGCCGAGTCGGCCCTGGCGGCACCGGCGGCCGGTTTCGGCGGCGTTGAGGTTTACCCGGACCTCGCTGTCAAGGCCGCCGTGCTGTGTGTCCGCCTCGTCAAGAACCACCCGCTGGTCGATGGGAACAAGCGGGCCGGGTTCGTGGCAATGATCGAGTTCTTACTGCGTAACGGCGCCACCTGGACGCCGCCATCGGGCGATCAGGGCGGCGAGGCCTCGGCGCGGGTGATTCTCGACGTGGCCGCCGGGTCCGGAGACGCCGACGCCGTGAATCGGCTCGCCAAGTGGATTCGCCGACGAATAGTCGACCCGACCGCGTAGAACCCGCACCCCACACCACCCCCAACCAGCCCGAACCACAAATGCAGGCGGTTCCCCCGGCACAGGCTCATGCCCGGCCGCTCCGGTGGGATCCTCTCACTGCCACAACCGGTGAGTGGCTCGATGCGTAGAGTTCACGATGCATCGACCGGGAGGATCGCATGGCAGAGAGCGTCTACAAGGTCATCGAGCTGGTCGGGACCAGCGCCGAGTCGTGGGAGAAGGCCGCTGCGGCCGCCGTGGAACGGGCGTCGTCGTCGCTGCGAGAATTGCGTATCGCAGAAATCACCGACCTCGACATGCAACTCGGCGACGGCAAGGTCGTGGCGTATCGAGCCAAGATCAAGGTGTCCTTCAAGTACGAAGAAGACTGAGAGCGACGGCGCCCTGATCGCCGCCCGGCCGGGGCGTGACCCGGCCGAGGCAGTGTCGCTGTCAAGGCGCTTCATCCCCATCATCGCGGGCCTCCCAGCCGGAATCCCAGCAGGTCAATCACTCGAGAGCAGCCTTCGAACACCCTGACCCCGAGATTCACGGTCATCACCCGGTCCGCACCTCACACCACCCTGACCTGCCCGAACCACAGACCGGGGCGGGATCCCGGACATTCAGTGAGGTCACCACACCCTGGGGTGACGTCAACAATGCACACCCCTCCCGAAGGGGAACCGACGGTCGATAAATCAGAACCCTGGTGGAGGATCAGGTCGTGGAGAAACACCTGAACCGGCCACCATTGACAGTCGGGGCGGCGAGATCGATTGTTAGCCTGACGCTATGGGAGCGCCATTTGGTTTTGCCCGTTCGGTTTCTCTTGGAATCATCAGCAACACCCAGCGCTATCTTGGGGCCTCTCCGTACAATCTTTGGATCCAAACTGACGCCGCCATTAACCCCGGAAACAG
>CBDUUY010000369.1:0-1801 GCA_965370535.1 uncultured bacterium | reverse complement strand
GTGTTCTCCTCCCGCCGCACATGCTCGATGGAGAAGCCGGGGAAGCGAGCCGCCAGGGCCACCGCCCGCCGGTGCAACGGTTTCAGGCCCGGGGCCTTCACCCGATACTCGCCGCGGATCTGCCGAACCAGCAGCAGGCTGTCCAGGCGCACCTGGAGCCGCTCGACCCCCATCTCGGCCGCCGCCTCCAATCCGGCTATCACCGCCCGGTACTCGGCCACGTTGTTGGTGGTCTCGCCGATCGTCTCCGACACCTCGGCTACGACGGCACCGGTGGGGTCGTAGAGCACGGCCCCGATAGACGCAGGGCCGGGGTTGCCGCGGCTGGCGCCGTCGGCGTAGAGGAAAAAGGCATCGATCATTGCGGGACGAGGATGCGCAGGCAGTGCAGGCACCGGGGCGGGTGCTGCTTGACGACCTGAGCCTGCTCAGCGGCCGAGAGCGCCAGGTGGCAGCCGCCGCAAATCCCCTCGCCGAGGCGGCCCACGGCTACGCCCTGCTTGATGGGGCGGAGCTCCTCGTACATCTCCATGAGGTCGATGGGGATCAACGGGGCAATGGCGGTCTTCTTGGCCTCGTGCCGAGCGATGTCGGCATCGATCTCTTTCCACCTGGACTGGATGATCCCCTCCAGCCGGTCCTTTTCCTGGGAGGCCGCACTCCTCTGCTCGCCGAGATTCGCCATCTCGGCGTCGGCGGCCTCTTTCAGTTCCATCAATTCCAGGATCCGGGTCTCGGACTCGGAGTTCTGCCGGCGGAGCATCTCGACCTCCTGACGCAGGTGCTCGGCCTCCTTGGCAGTGAGCCCGCCTGCGAAGAGCCTCTGCTCCTCACGTTCCAGTTTCTCTTCGGCGAGTTTCATCTCGCCGTCGGCCTTGTCCACCGCCAGTTCGAGCTCTCGGATTCGGGAGGTGGCGCCCCCGATCTCACCGTCGAGTCCGGTCACCCGCTCGTGTACGGCCCGGTATTCGTCGAGTTCCGGGAGCCCGCTGCGCTGTTCCAGCAGGCGGTCGATCTCGGAGTCCTCACGCTGGAGGTCCAGCAGATCCTCGAGGCTGCTGATCTCCTCCAACATGCTGACGGGCCTCCCGGCTCGGTGTATCCGGTCGGATCGTACAACCTTGCTGCAGGGAGTCGTCTTACCGCCCACTGAACGTACGGGTCAAGCCCCCCCCCGGGACGCGCCGAAGCCTTCTCAGGACAACGGAGCGCACATTCTGTGACCACAAAGAGTGTTGATCGTCGACCCCGACCGGCAAATTCTGCCACTCAGCGTAGTGAGTTGTACGCCCCGGACGCCCCGCGCACCGCACATGACGAGAGACGAGGCATTCAGTGACGGCAATCCGCCGACCCCTGATCGCATTGCTGGCCATATTCGTCGGTGCAGTCGCGTTCGATCGTCTCGGGATGAGCAACGGCCGCACGATCGAGACCCCTGCGTACCTGATCGCCCTCGTGTTCGTCACCGCTCCCCTGCTGGTCCGGGGCCTGCGGCGCAGCAGCACGAGGGCGAACGCCCTGCTCTCGCTGGCCGCGTTGCTGGGGTATCACACCCTCACCGGCACCGTCGTCGTCGATCCCTACCAGTTGCTCGTCGAATCGGCATTCGTCGCCCTCGCTGCCGTGCTCGCTCACACCGTCGCCACCGGCCTCGATCACCTCGATCAGACCCTGGGCGCTGTGGCGTTCGGTGAATCGCCGGCACTGCCACTCGACGGGCATCAGGCGGCCAACGAGATTCTGGGAGAGATGGCTCGAAGCCGGCGCCACAGTCGCCCCCTGTCCGTCACCGTGTTCG
>CBDUUY010000368.1:0-1803 GCA_965370535.1 uncultured bacterium | reverse complement strand
CATTCGGGGCCTCCTTCAGCTCCGTCCGAAATGGACTATCACAGTTTCCTGTGATCGAGCGGAGGAGGCCCCACCTCCCCCACCCACATACCATCTCTGCCCCTCCGGGGCATCTCCCCGCTGGAGCGGGGGAGAGAGGATCATCCATACGCGTTCTCCCGGCCCCGGGCCGCCATCACCGTGGTGAACCATCTGTCCCTGATACCGAGCAGGCGAGGGAGGCACCGGAGTCGTGCGGTGCGGTCCCGGCGACGGATCACCCTGCCACCGGCGGCCTCCACTATCGCCACGACTTCGTCGGGCGAGTAGAAGGAGACCAGTGGCGCCCCCAGGTTGTTCCAGCGGCCCAATTCGCACCGGCGGTTCCCGATCAGGGCGCCCAGTGCCCGCTTGGCCCAGAAGAGGGCCGTCATGGCCCACCGGGGCCGGTAGGTCGGCTCCATGATCACCAGGCGCCCACCGGGGCGCACCAGCGTCAACGCATTACGGACGGCGGTTTCTGCCATCACGCGCGAGGAACGCCGGGTTGAGCCGACCACATGGTGAAGGACTGCGGTCACGGTCACGAACCGGTAGTCGCCGAGGCCTTCAACAAAATCATCGTCGAGGATCGAACCCAGGTGCGGGGTGAAGTCAACCCGTTCGGCTGCGACCTTCAGTGCGGCGCTTGCCGTGTCACAACCGGCCAGGTGGGTCACGCCGGCGCTGCTCATCGCCTCGAGCATCAGGCCGGTTCCACAGCCGACGTCGAAGAGGTCGTCGTCCTCGTCGAGGAGATTGCCGATCCACCTGAGCGCAACCCGGAGTGGCCTGGGGTGGTAATCCCGGCAGTGCAGTTCGAAGTACTCGGCGGCGTCGTAGGCGGCCATGCGCTGATCGTATCGGTGCCCTGCCCCCCCGGTGCCGTCAGTCCGGCCCCCGTGCCATCCCGGGCCATGAGGGGTTTCTCGGAGTTGGGCGGTTGGTGGGTGGTAGGCCAGTTCGGTCTGTTCGGACTGGTGCTGATCGCACTGCTGACGGGAGGGGAGGATTGGGGGACACCCACCAGGGTCCTCGGAGCATTCCTGGTGGCGGCGGGGTCCGTGTTGGGCGGTCTCGGTTTGGTCACGCTCGGCGGGAACCTCACGCCGTTCCCCGCCCCGCGGGGAGACGCTGCCCTGGTGGAGCGAGGCATCTACCGGTTGGTTCGCCATCCCATCTACGGAGGAATCGCATTGGGGCATTCGGCCTGGGTGTCTTCGACGGCAACCCGATTGCTGCCCGGCTGGCGGTGGTGCTGATCGTCTACCTGTGGGCCAAGGTGGGTCGCGAGGAGAGCAGGTTGGTGTCGCATCACGTCGACTACGCCGGGTATCGCTCTCGGGTGCGGAGCCGCTTGATCCTCTGGATCATCTGAGAAGGGGCGTAGCCTCGGTGCATACCGATTGTGAGGTGTCTCGTGCGCGGTAGGACGATCGTCCCCATGTTCCTGGCTCTCGCTGTGGTGTTTGCCGCCTGCGGCGACGACGGAGCCGTGCTGTCCACGGTCGGCACCACCGTTACGACGGCCGGTACCACCGAGGCGCCGCCTGCGACCGACGTTCCCGTCACCCAACCCCCGGAGACGGCGCCTCCAGTCACCCAACCCCCGGAGACGGTGCCTCCAGTCACCGAGCCACCGGTGACCCAGCCACCTCTGATGGCCCTCGATTCCCTGGGAGGTTTCTTCTCTGCGGCCGAAGATCTCGACATCCGTATCCGGGATGCCGCTGTCGTGTTCAACGGGGGCCTCGATCCTGATGCGGTGACGATCGACCCGGCAGT
>CBDUUY010000367.1:0-1807 GCA_965370535.1 uncultured bacterium | reverse complement strand
GGCCCACATCGCCAACGACGACGGCGCACGAAGGAACGTGAAACGCTCGAGATCTGGGAACGCCGACTTGAGGACACGTACCAGATTGGTGTTGGTCTCGCGGTACCAATCGACCAGATCATCATCGTCCGGCCAGGAACCGGCCAGTTCCGGCCAGAAGCCGGCGAGATCAGGGAGATCGACTGAGCCCTCTGGCTCGGGGTGGGGTTGGTCGACATGGGCAGCGGCCCACAGGTGTATGAGACCCAGGTGTCGGACCAGGTCACCCATGTCCCACTCCGGACATGTCGGAATGTGAGCGTCGAACCCGCCACGTTCAGCCGCCGCAGCGAAGAGCGTCCCTTCCCTGGCCAACACCGCGATGTGCTCAGCAACTTCCATTACGTCCTCCCCGAAGTCTGGCCACGGTTTTCGATGCAACCAGGTGGCCGGCCGGTGCAGATGTGAAACATACCCATTCCCCTCTTGCTGCAAACTGCAGCAGTTGACTGTACTGAACTATGCAGTAAAGTCAAATGTATGGCTCCAAGAATGACCACCACCTCCTACGCCATCCTCTCCCTGCTGGCCCTGAGACCATGGACCGGCTACGACCTCACCCAACAGGCTGCCCGCAGCCTTCGATACGCCTGGCCCAAATCCGAACGCCACCTCTACGACGAGCCAAAGAAACTCGTCGAACTCGGCCATGTCAAGACCCACAAAGAACGGGCAGGCAAACGCACCCGCAACGTCTATGAGATCACCGACCAGGGCCGCCGAGCCCTCACCGAGTGGACCGCCACCCCCACAGCGCCCCCACAATTCGAATCCGAAGCCCTCCTACGTCTCCTCTTCGCTGATCACGGCACCCTCGACCACCTCCGCACAGCTCTCGACCAGTTCGAAGCAGACACCTGCGGACTACACGCCTCCGTAGTCGACCTGATGAACGGCTACCTCCGGGGTGAGCATCCCTTTCCGGGGCGCACCCACCTCTCCGTGCTGTTCGCCACTTTCCAGATCGAACTGTTCAACCTCATCGAACGCTGGACCGAATTCGCCCAACAAGAGATCTCCAACTGGCCCACCACGAAGAACCTCGGCATGACCGACCGCACAGAACTCATCACCCGCATCATCGCCGCCGGCGAACCCGTCCTGGGCCACCCCCAACTCGCCGACGCCAAGCACCAATCGTGAGATCCGCCCCCTGCCCCGGCGTTCAGAAGTGTTCCTAGAAGAACCGGCGGTCGGGGATCGACGTACCATCCGCGTGATGGAGACGCTGTGCATCCGGGCCGCCGTGCCGGACGACATCCCCCTGCTGGGGCCGATCGAAGCGGCTGCCGACCTCCTGGTCGTCGGGGCCGGGCATCCTGAGTTCACGGGCACGATCTCTGACAGCGACGCGGCGATCGGCGTGGCCGAGGGGCGGATCACGGTCGCTGAACTCGGTGGAACCGTCCTCGGCTGGATTCATGTCGGGCGACTGGCGGGAGAACTCTACGTCGACCAGGTCTCGGTCCACCCCGATCACCACCGCCGCGGGATCGGGTCACGCCTCATGCGCCATGTGATTGCCGAGGCTCGCGACGCCAACGAGGATTCGATCATTCTCGACACTCAGAGTGACGTTCCGTGGAATCAGCCGTGGTATGAGCAACTCGGTTTCGTGGTAGTGCCGCCGGAGGAGTGGACCAAGGCGATGACCGACGTTGCCGCCCCACAAGCAGCCAGCGGACATGACTGGGGAACCCGTGTGTACATGCGTTGGCGGGGCTGACGCCCACCAGCGCCGAACTGCCCGGCGAAATGACGTCACTCC
>CBDUUY010000366.1:0-1829 GCA_965370535.1 uncultured bacterium | reverse complement strand
ACCGCCGAGGGAGACCCGTTCGACAGGGCGCAACTCGATCGTCTGCTCGACCTGGCCTCCGGCGGCATCGAGCGGTTGGTGGCCATGCAGCAGGGGGCACTGGAGGGGTGACCCGCCTCCCCGACCGACTCGTCGTTGGGACCAAGAACCCCGACAAACTCGGCGAGATGCGAGCCGTGCTCGCGGCCGCCGCTCCATCGGTGGAGATCGTCGAGGATGTCGAGTGGCCCGATGTCGATGAGACGGGGGCGACCCTGGAGGAGAACGCCCTGCTGAAGGCGAGGGCGGTGGCCGCCGCTACCGGGCACGCCGCCATCGCAGACGACACGGGCCTCGAGGTGGATGCGCTGGACGGCAGGCCGGGGGTGCACACCGCTCGCTTTGCAGGCCCGGGGGCCACCTATGCGGAGAACCGCCGGGCGCTGCTCGAGGCACTCGACGGCCGCGACGACCGGACCGCCCGTTTTCGCACCGTGATGGCCCTGGTGGGCCGCGGGATCGGGGAGACGACGGTGGAGGGGGTGCTGGAGGGCAGCATCACCACTTCCGAGCGCGGCGATGGGGGTTTCGGATACGACTCGGTCTTCGACGTGGGCGGCCGGACTCTGGCCGAGATCCCCGAAGGGGAGAAGAACAGGATCAGCCATCGGGCGGTGGCGCTCCATTCGCTGGCGGCCCTGCTGGCATCCGCCTCCACCGAAGAGGGCCACACCGACTGATCCCCTGTGCACGACGCGGCAGATGAGGGTAGGTTCGGATCCACACCGGGGTTCGCCCCGGTGTCCTGATCCAAACAGCAGGATCTGTGGGCGTCGGGCGGCGAGTCCGTCCGGCGCCACCTCGGTTCCGTATGCATCCGGACGCGATGTGCTCTCCCCCTTCCCGTGATGCCGACTTCGAACCCACCCGCAGGCCACCAGCGTCGCCCCGGGTGCCTGCAGTGTGATCCCGGCCTGATCTCGAGCCGTAACATCGCGCTGTGACCAGGTACCGGGACCTCCTATTCGGCCTCGGGGCGGTGATGGCCGCTGCGGTCTTCCTCTTCCTACTGGGGACGGACGGCTATCCGGGCGGTCCCGACGAGTGCATCGCCCTCGGCGACTGCTACTGCGAGGCGATCGGTTCCGGCAGGGTGGCCCAACCGGTCAACTCGTGGTCGAACGCCGCCTTCGTGCTGGCCGGTCTGGCGGTGTTGGCCCACACCGGCCGCCGGGGGCCTTCGCTGATGGCGTCGGGAGCCTTCTACGCCCGCCTCTACGGCGCCCTGGCGATCTTCCTCGGCCTCGGATCGTTTGCCTTCCACGGCACCATGAAGGCCTGGGGCGGGGCGGTGGATCTCATCTCGATGTACGCCTACGTCGGGTTCTTCGTCGCATACGACGCCGCCCGGATCGGGGAGTGGGCGAGGCGCCGGTTCGTGGCGGTGTTCCTGGCTCTGACGGCCATCCCGTCGATGGCCCTTGCCGTGATCCCGCCTGAGCACGGCAAGTGGGTGTTCGCCGGCGTTGTGGCAGCGGCCCTGCTGCTGGAGGGGGCGGTGTCCATGCCCTCGGTGCGGCCCTGGGCGCCACGACTCATAGACCCGGCGCGCCGTCCGTGGTTCTGGGCCGGATTGGGATCGTTCGCAGCGGCATTCGGCGTGTGGAACATCACCCGTACCGATGGCGTGTGGTGCGCGCCGCACTCGCTGCTGCAGGGCCACGGCCTGTGGCACCTGCTGAGTGCACTGGCCGTGTGGTGCTTCTACCGGTACTTCTTGTCGGAGCGCGTCCCCGATTCGGCCAACTCTCAGTTCACTTGACCCTTGTCGGGTGCGGATTCCGAGGGGT
>CBDUUY010000365.1:0-1844 GCA_965370535.1 uncultured bacterium | reverse complement strand
CTGGCTCTCCAACCAATCGACCGACATCATCCCCAGTGCCACCGTGGTCTACTCGCCCGACGGCGACGACTGGGCGGCCGCCGTCATCATCGACGACCTCTCGGTGGAGGCGGCACTGCTGGAGACCACCGACTACGCCGCAGTGGCTCCCGACGGCCCGGCAGCCGTCAGCGCCAACGTCGAGACGCTCGACCTGATAGCCGGGACGTTTACTGCTCTCGTCGATGTCGCCGATCCCGAAGAAGGTTGGGAACAGATCTACATGGGTGAGATCGAGTGCGCCCTCGGCGATCCTCTCACCTGCATCACCCTGTCGGACGACGGTGTGCTGCGGCCCGGCGACGAGGGCGATGATGTCGAGGCCCTCCAGAACGATCTCAAGGCCATCGGTTATCTCACCGGGGCCGTAGACGGCAAGTACGGGGCTCAGACCCGGGCGGCCGTGGCGAGTTTCCAGACCGACTATCTGCTGAGGGCGGACGGCAAGGCCGGCCCCCAGACCCTGGAGTTGCTGGCCGATGTGGTCGGCGGCGTCTCCACCCTGGTGGTCGCCTCCAAGAACGGCATCGGATCGGTCGCTTTCGGCACAGGGTCGAATGCCTCCTACGCCGCCCTGATCGCCATATTCGGGGCCGCCGACAGCGAGACCGGCTGGTATGTGGACGCTTGTGACGGGCACGATTGGTTCAAGGCCAGGTGGGACGGTTTCAGCGCCGTGTTCACCGACCGTGACGGAACTCGCCAGCTGGATGGGTGGGAGGTCAACGACCTGAGCGACCTGCCGCCGGGGCTTCTCATCGCCGGAGGCATTCACGGCAGCACGACGTGGGGTGACCTCGATGCGATGGGCGCCGATTTTGTCGACGACTACCTCGGGGAGCGCTGGCGGATCCTCAGTCTCGGCTACAGCGACGGCAGGTTCGTGGACCCGGTGAGCGACCCTCCCGCAGCCGGTGCCGCCATCAGCAGTTTTGGGACCGGCACCGGAGGCTTCGAGAGCTGCTGACCGGGGGCCGTTGGCGGGTGGCTCGGCTCAGGCCCAGTCGTCCAGAACCGGCTCCAGGTCGGTGCGCGGACCCCGGAGCAGGGCCGCCAGACCCTTGAAGAACGCCGGCATGATCACCCGGGTGAACCGGTGCCAGTCGGCCACGCCGATGACGGCGCCTCCGGCAAATGGCAGCCACCAGCCCAGCGGCCGCTGCACGAGCAGTATCCACATGAACCAGCCGTAGACGATCCCCAGCATCACCATCGCTGGTGCGGGATTGCCGAAGAACGCCGTCACCGATGCCAGAGCCAGCACCGTTGCCACCAGCAGCCAGGGAATGTGGCCCGTCACCCCCAGACCGATCAGCAGGCCCACGCCGACCGTCGAATCCACTCGCAGGTCCCAGGCCGCCAGACGGGTCGGGTGTGGGGTCGATCGAGCCAGGCGACCGTCGAGAAAATCGGTCACCCAGGTGAGCGTCAGCAGCGCGGCGCCCCAGCCCAGGTTGTTGCGCGCCACCACCCAGAACAACCCGAGGCCCAGCACCAAACGCGCGGCCGTCAGCGCATCGGCGGCGAATGCTCTGCCCATCGGCTCATGATTGCACAATGATCCAGATCGGAGGTTGGGGATAAAGGGGTCGCCCGAACCCGGACATCCAAACGCGTACACCTCGAGATCGCGCTCGGCCATCACACCACCGTCCAGTCCGCCTGCACATTCTCACCCCCGGCCGGTGAGGCAGGCGGGGCCTTCCGGTCCTCTTGGATCGATCCGCGAAGCCCTCGGGCGGTCGCGGGGCCCTCGTGCGCGTCGCCCACTCCTTGCGGCCACCTCCGATCCGGCACAGCCCTTT
>CBDUUY010000364.1:0-1852 GCA_965370535.1 uncultured bacterium | reverse complement strand
CGGGATGCCGATGGATTCCTGCACATCGTCGGCCATCAGGTGCATGGTGTTGGTGCAGATCACCAGGCACTCGGCGCCCGCGGCCTCCACGGATCTGGCCCCGGCGATCATCGCCAGGGTGGCGGCTTCCCAATCCCCCCGGAGTTGCATGTCCTCGATCTCATGGAAGTCGACCGAGTACATCACCGACTTCGCCGAGTGGGTGCCGCCGAGACGGCGCCGGGCCTCCTCGTTGATGATTCGGTAGTACTCGATGGAGGACTCCCAACTCATCCCGCCCAGCAGGCCGATGGTCTTCATACAACGGAGTCTGTCATGTCCTACGGCGGGCGGAGGGGTGGTCTGTCTTCTCTCCCCCGCGGCGGCGGGGGAGAAACAACTGTGCCTCGCTTTGCTCGGCGCTCTGTTCACGCGACGAAGGCCGGGCTTTGAACCCGGCCTTCAGTCGGGACGGCCGGATTTGAACCGGCGACCTCAGCGTCCCGAACGCTGCGCGCTGCCAAGCTGCGCCACGTCCCGTAGGGAGCGCCATGTTACCCGGAGCCGGGGATCATCCGTCGTCGACGCGAATGATCTGCACGCGGTCGATGCGATTGCGGTCCATCCGGGTGACGACCAGGCGAATCCCATCGGTCTCGACGGCGTCGCCTTCGGCGGGGATGCAGCCCGCCAGATCCAGGATCAACCCGGCCACGGTGGTGTACGGGCCATCCGGGAGGCGGTCCCCGACCTCCTCGGAGAGGTCGTCCACAGGGATACGTCCGTCGGTCATCCACTGGTCCGGACCCGTCGCGACCAGGGTGGGAACGGTCGGGTCGAACTCATCCTGCATCTCCCCCACCAGTTCCGAAACGATGTCCTTGATGGTGATGAGGCCCTCGATGCCACCGTGCTCATCGAGTACCAGGGCGAACGCCCTGCGGCGGATCCGCATCTCCTGGAGCAACTCCAGGAGGGGTTTGGTCTCGGGGACGTAGGCCGGTTCCCTCAGCACCCGCCGGATGTCGGCGGCCAGTGGCTCGGCAGGCATACGCAACAGGTCCTTCACGTGCAGGATGCCGATCACCTCGTCCAGGTCGTTCTCTATGACGGGGAACCGGCTGTGGCCGTTGGCCGCCACCGCCGACCGAACGTCGTCGATGGTCACGGGCACTTCGAGGGAGACGATGTCGGATCGCGGGGTCATCACCTCGCGCACCTGGCGGTCGGTGAGCAGGAAGACCGAGTGGATGATGTCGCGCTCGGCGGCTTCGATGTCACCCTCCCGCTCCCCGAGTACCGCCATGGCACGGATGTCATCCTCGGTAACCGGTGACGGCCCGGCCTTCGGGTCGATTCCCATCATCCGGAACAGGCCCCTGCTCAACATCAGGAAGAACCGGGTGACCGGTTGCAGGACGCGGCTGAGGTTCCAGATCACCGGGGCCACGAACAGGGAGAACCTCTCGGGGAACCGGGTGGCCAGGTTCTTCGGGGTGATCTCACCGATCAGCAGTATCACCGATGTCACAGACGCGGTGGCCACCCACGGGCCCCAGTCTTCGCCCAGGAGGTCGATGAACAGCACGGTGGCCACCGAGGCCCCGAGGATGTTCACGAAGTTGTTGCCCACCAGCAGCGTGCTCAGCATACGATCGGGGTCGGTGGTCAGCGCTGCCAACCGGGTGGCCCTCTTGTCGGTGCCGATGAGTTGGGCGACTCGTTCACGGGGGACGGCCACCAGGGCCGTCTCGGAGCCGGAGAAGAACCCGGAGCCGAGGATGCCGAGTCCCACGATGACCAGATCGCCGATCGGCAGGGTCGTCACGGGAAATCCCCAGAGGGATCAGGTCTCGGAGGTTCGGCCGGCCGA
>CBDUUY010000363.1:0-1853 GCA_965370535.1 uncultured bacterium | reverse complement strand
CAAGCCCACGAACGCGAGCACCAAACCCCGCCCCATTAATCAACAGCTTCCTAGAGCGAAGCGGGGAACATAACCGGACCGGAGGCTTCTGCCCGGAGAACCGCATCTCGCTCCGATCAGGGCGCCGGAAACACCGGAATCGTAGGCGCAAGCCCCAATCGGGAGTACGGTGAGTGGTCACCCACCCGGACCGGTTTGATACAAATGACCCTCGCGCAGACTTCCCCATCCCCCGACCTCGACGTGTTTCTCATCGTCGTGACCCTCCTCGGGGGCCTTGCGGTCTTCCTGCTCGGCCTCGACCGACTCACCGAATCGCTGCGCCTGGTGGCAGGCGATCGTATGCGCGGGTTCCTCAGGAGATTGACCGGAAACCGGTTCAGCGGATTGGCCACCGGAATCGGTGTCACCGCTGTGATCCAGTCTTCGTCGGTGACCACCGTGCTGGTCGTGGGGTTCATCGCCGGCGGGTTGATGACATTCGGCCAATCGCTCGGCGTGATCATGGGCGCCAACATCGGCACGACGGCGACCACACAGATCATCGCCTTCGACGTGGGCCGCTACGCCCTGATGCTGGTGTCGGTTGGGTTCGGGATCTCCTTCTTCGCCAAACGTGATCTGCGCTCGGCACAGGGGACCATGATCATGGGTCTCGGCCTGGTGTTCTTCGGCATGAGCCTGATGGGGGACGCCATGCGGCCGCTGCGCGACCAAGAGGCCTTCATCGAGGTCATGTCCCACATGGAGATCCCACTCCTGGGACTCCTGGTCGGCGCCGTTTTCACCGCTCTGGTACAGGCCTCGGCGGCCACCACGGGCATCGTCATCGTGCTGGCCGCCGAGGGCATCATCCCCCTCGAAGCGGGTCTCGCCATGGTGATCGGGGCCAATATCGGCACGGCCGTGACCGCCCTGCTCGCCTCCATCGGCAAACCCCGCGAAGCGGTACGGGCGGCCGTGGCCCACACGCTCTTCAACGTCGCGGGAGCCATCATCTGGATTCTGCTGATCGGGCAACTGGCCGATGTCGTCAGAGCCATCGGGGGGTCGGCGCCGCGCCAGATCGCCAACGCCCACACGATCTTCAATATCGCCAACACCGCGATCTTCATCGGTTTCACCACCCAGATCGCCCGACTCGTCGAGCACCTGGTGCCCGACGGTGAGGAGAACGGCACCGGCGTCGTCCGGATCAAGTACCTCGACGAGTCGCTGCTGCGAACCCCGACCCTCGCCCTCGACCGCACCCGCCTCGAGTTGCTGAGGATGGCGAGTCGCACCCGCTTCATGCTCGATGAGGCGTTGTCGGCGGTGCTGGATGGGGATCGCCAGTCCCTCGCAGAGGTGGAAGCCATGGACGAGGACCTGGACCTCCTCCACGGGCAGATCTCCGCCTATCTGGGCCGGATCAGCGGGCGGCGCCTCAACGAGGCCAGCACCAACGAGATGCTCGCCTTGATGGATGCCGCCAATGAACTCGAGGCGATCGGCGACGTGGTCGAGACCAATCTGGTCGGCCTGGGTCTGAGCCGGATAGAGCAGGACATCCGCGTCAGCCCTGCCACCAGGGAGATGCTCGAGGAGTTCCACTCGGCGATCGTCGAATCGGTGGACCTGGCGATGATGGCGGTCACCCAGAAGAACACCGAAGCGGCACGGCGGGTCGCCGCCATGAAATCGACCATCAACAGCCTGGAACGGGATGCCCTCGCCCACGAGGCAGAGCGGCTGGTGGCCGACGAACCGATGCGGATCATCACCTACCGGTTCGAGGTCGACATCATCTCCAACCTCAAGCGGGTCTTCTCCCCCGCAAAGCGGATCGCCAGGGTGGCGGTTCCCAAAGAAGC
>CBDUUY010000362.1:0-1860 GCA_965370535.1 uncultured bacterium | reverse complement strand
CTGCTGGCTTCACGCCGGGAGAGCGCCGAACCCTGAGCGCGGCCCGATGGGCTCCCAGTGGTGTGTCGTGGAAATAGCGCCCGCGTATCTCCGAGTCATCGGCGTCATCTGGCACAGCCTGACGACGAAGGCGCAGTCGTGACTGCATCGAGGAGGAAGGCGAAGCCAGGGGCGTCGAGGGCCGGAGAGGTGCGGCGGTTATTTCTGCGACGCACCACTAGGCCAGGCCGAGGCCGATCCGTGCCTCGCCCACCACGTAGATCGACCCCGTCACCATCATCGGCTCCCCGGTGGCCGCAGCGGCGACCACCCCCGCCGCCACCGAATCGTGCACTGTGATGGGAACCTCGTCCCCGAGCACATCGGCGGCGAGTTCGGCCAGGTCACCGGCAGGCATCGCCCTGGCGCTGTCGGCGGCGACGGCATAGCACCCCGAGGTGAACGGCCGCAGCATCTCCAGCATCGCCCGCACGTCCTTGTCCGACATGGCCCCGAAGACGATCTGCCACCGCAGGCCGGGGAACTCCTCCCAGAGTGCCGAAGCCAGAGCGGCCATGCCCGGCAGGTTGTGAGCCCCGTCGACCAACACGATGGGATCCCTGGAGATCACCTCCATCCGGCCGGGACAGGTCACCGTCGCGGCGGCCTCGGCCACCGCTCCGGCATCCAGTTCGCGCCCGAACAGTGCCTCGACCGCTCCGACCGCCACCACCAGGTTGTCCACCTGATGGCGGCCGTGGAGAGCCAGGCGAATCTCGGGATAGGTGGCGTAGATCCCATCGATGGTGACGAGCCATCCTCCATCGTCGATCTCCGCCTCGATCACCCGGAGGTCGGTGCCCATGCGCACCCAGGAGGCCCCCTGCTGCTCGACGAACCTCTCGGCCACCGCCGTGGCCTCGTCGTCGAGGTTCCCCGTGACCAGAACCCCTGCTTCGGGCAGGATCGCCAGTTTCTCGGCGGCGATCTCGGCGATGGTGTCCCCGAGGTATTCGGTGTGCTCCAGACCGATGGTGGTCACGACGGCCACGGTGCCGTTGGCGGCATTGGAGGCATCCAATCGTCCCCCCAGGCCTGTCTCCACGACGGCCACGTCCACCGCCCGTTCGGCAAACCAGGAGAAAGCCAGAGCGGTGGTCAGTTCGAAATAGGTGACACCCTCGCCCTCCCTGTCCTCGTACATCTCGACGATCGGAGCGATCTCCGCCACCGCATCGGCGAATTCGCCCGGGGTCATGAGGACCCCGCCCACCTCGTACCGCTCCTCGATGTGGTGCAGATGCGGCGAAGTGAACAAACCGGGTGTGAGGCCGTGGGCCGAAAGCAGGGCGGCGACGATCCTGGCGGTCGATCCCTTGCCGTTGGTGCCGGCGATGTGGATGATCGGGTAGCCGATGTGAGGCTCGGCCAGCAGGTCCAGCAATCCGGAGATCCGCTCCAGGCCGGGCTTCACCCCCTGGCCGATCCGGTCGTCGAGGAAGGCGATCGCCTGTTCGTATGCCGTGGCGCTACCCGAGGCCTTCGAGTTGGGCCTGCAGTTTGGCGAGCCGTTCGGCGAATTCCGCCGCCTTGGATCGTTCCCTTTCGACGACGGCTGCAGGCGCCCTGTCGACAAACTGCTCGTTGGCCAGTTTCTTCTCGGAAGCGGCGAGCAATCCGGCCACCTCGTCGGCCGCCTTGCCGAGCCGCACCCGTTCGGCATCGATGTCCACCAGTCCCTCCAGGGAGATGAATGCCTGGGCGGAAGCGGCGACCACACGGGTGAAGCCGTCCCCCGGCGGAGCCTCCGTGGCCGATTGCGGCGCAACCGAAGCCATAGCTTGGAACTGGTCCGCCCACCATTCCCCGACGATGCCTGTG
>CBDUUY010000361.1:0-1860 GCA_965370535.1 uncultured bacterium | reverse complement strand
GACACCGTGGCGTCCGGGAACTCGCCCTTGAGCAGGTTGATGGCCTCGCCGATGGTCAGGGGTCTGCGAACCGTCATAGGCCGCGGGCCACAACCAGGTGGAACCTGCCGATGATCACCTCATCGGCAGCATGCAGGACGGTGTGCTCTACCCGTCGGCCGTTGACATAAGTGCCGTTGGTGGAGCCGAGGTCCTTGACCGAGAAGCGTCCATCGGCAACCCGGAACTCGGCGTGGTGGCGTGAGACGGTGACATCGTCGAGGAAGAGGAAGGCTTCGGTGTTGCGGCCCGCCTCCCAGACTCCCTCTTCGAGCACCCAATGGGCACCCCGGCGGGGGCCGCTGGTCACAACGAGGGCGAACCCGTCGAAACCGGGGATGCCCGCGGCGGCTTCGGCGTAGCGAATCTCTAGAGAGGGATCGACCGCGCCGATCGTCTCGGTGACGTCGGTGGGGTCACCGAGATCGGCACTGGAGGGATCGGAGGATCGCTCCTGATCGCGGTCGTCTGCCTCGGGCATCGCTGCCATGGTAGCGGCGAAGCGCAACCCTCCACCGGGGGTTCAGGTCAGCCGGTCAGCTCCAGGTACCCGGCGGCGTCCATCAGGGACTCCGTCGCCATCGGATCGGTGGGCTCTATCGCGAGGAACCACCCATCCCCGTACGGGTCGTGGTTGAGCGTCTCCGGGCTGTCGGAGAGATCCCCGTTCACGGCGGCGACGATGCCGGGGAATGGGGCATACACCTCGGCCACCGACTTGGTCGATTCCACCTCGGCGATGATCTGATCGGCATCGACGTCGTCGCCCGGCTTCACCAGGATGTCGACGAAGACGATATCCCCGAGGGCATCCTGCGCGTAGTCGGTGATTCCGATACGCACCGCACCGACGGTTGGGAGTGCCCATTCGTGCTGATCCGTGTAGCGGCGGTCTTCGGGAACGTCCATGCCTCTCCTCTTCGATTCACTCCGAGGATAACGGAGCGTTCCTTTGCCGAACGGCCGTTCTCACATCCCCCGCGTACTGCACGGCTACGACGTAGTAGAGAAGGAGTCCGAGGGCGATGTTTCCCCAGGCCAGCCATGCAAAGACCAACCCACCGGTGCCGGCGTAGATGTAGAAGGCTGCGATGCCGCCGTAGACCTCCCAGGTCGCCATCTTCCCTATGTAGCGAACCTCGATGCGCTTGTGGGCGCTCCACTGCAGGTAGGCGGCCATCAACGCCACGATGACCTCGCGGGTCATCAGGAGCAGGGCTATCCACCAGGGGATCACCCCGCCGATCCACCCGCCGATCACTGCCGCCACGATGGCCAGGCGGTCGGCGACAGGGTCGAGGACCTTGCCCAATTCCGAGACCTGGTCGAGTTTGCGGGCGAGGTAGCCGTCGATCCAGTCCGTGCCTCCGATGGCCAGGAGTGTCCATCCGGCCGCCGTCGGGCGATCGGCACCGAGGAGAAGCCACAGGAAGAGCGGAATGGTGGCGATGCGGATCGCCGAGATCACATTGGGGATGGTGAAGATCATGTCGCCTGGCGGAGTCGGAACGGGACTCTGGTGAGTTCCTTGCCTTCGTGCTCGACGATGAACACATAGCCTCCCGGCTCCGGGAAGCGGATGTTGGAGAACACGCTCGCCATGGGGACCAGCGTCATGGCGCCCGCAGGGAGTTCGGATGGGGCACCTACTCGCAGGCTGCCTTGTGACTCGACTCCCAGTTCGCGGCCGTCCTCGTTGAGGAGGCGAATCGACAGTTCGAGGTCGCGGTTGCGATCGGCCGGGCCCACCTCAGCGACCATGACCAGTGTCAGTGAGCGGTGGATGGCGGGAAAGGCCTTGGCGGAGATCGTGTCGAAGGC
>CBDUUY010000360.1:0-1867 GCA_965370535.1 uncultured bacterium | reverse complement strand
CCGGTGAAGTCCTGCAGCACCACCCGTCCCGGTTTGAAGGCGATCTCGGTGGCATCCACCCTGGATGCGTCGTAGGAGGCCAGGTTCTCCACGTCCTCGTCGTCTATGACGATCCCGTCGTGGTGGCGCAGCACGGCCTCCAGCAGCACCTTGACCGAGTACGGGATGCGGTCGATGTCACCGCTGTTGCGCAGGGCATCCAGGCGGTAGACGGTGCGCTTGCCGAGGGGGGTCTTGATCCTCGTGCGGGCGTCGAAGGGGTCGTGCGCCATGGCGATCTCCGGGGTTTGCGACGTAGGCAGGATACCGGCGCCGGGGAGGCTGCCCGAGGTCCGTCAGACCTCGGCTATGCAGGTTTCGTCGGGACCTTTGTGCGGGTTCAGCGCCGCCGGTCGTGCGCTGCCTCTCACCGCTTCCATGAGGCCTCTGACGATGCCCTGGCCGATCTTGCAGATGATCTCGGGATGGTCTTCGGCGGTCTTTCCGAACGGGCAATGAGAGGTCGGCAAGGAACCCTGCGATGGTTCGGGTACGACGTCGAATCCGATGGCTTGCAGTGCCCCCGACACAGCCCGCAGGACCGCTTCGGGCATGTAGATGCCGCGGCGGGTCGGGTCACCGAGGATGGCTGCGAGGTCGCCGAGGGTGCTCTCGAACTGGCGGGTGTCCACCTGCGGCCCCCGGATTGGTGGGAACGGGCCGTCACTATAGTTTTTCACCCGTCCTCCTAGGAGAATCCCGTGGCCGATCTCACCGCCATCGAAGCCGCCGTCGCTGGGGTCGTCGACCCCGACCTGCGCCGCTCTCTCGCCGAACTCGACATGATCGACGGCGTTGCCGAGGTCGCAGAGGGGCAGGTGAGGGTGGATATCGCCATGCCCGCTCCGGGGTGGCTCCACGAGGCCGCTGGCCGGGTCATCGCGGACGCTGTCGAGGCGGTCGGTGGGGTGTCGAAGGTGAACATCGAGGTCACCACGATGGACGACGAACGTCGGGATGCGATGCTGGCCGGTCTGCGGGAGGGACGGCCCGACCGCCCGGGGGCGGCCGGGTCCCGGACCAGGGTGATCTCGATCGCCAGCGGCAAGGGCGGGGTGGGCAAGTCCACGGTGGCGGTCAACACCGCGGTGGCGCTGAGCCGTCTCGGCCACGACACGGCCATCATCGATGCCGACGTGTGGGGCTTCTCGATTCCCAGGATGCTGGGTATCGAGGACACTCCCACCGCCATCGGCGAGATGATCATCCCCCCCACCGTCCACGGGGTGCGGGCGATGTCGATGGACTATTTCGTCCCCGCCGACCGGGCGGTGGTGTGGCGGGGACCGCTCCTGCACAAGGCGCTGGAGCAGTTCCTCGACGATGTCTACTGGGACGAACCGGAGTTCCTGCTCATAGACATGCCTCCCGGCACCGGCGACGTGGCGATCTCGCTGTCGCAGTTCCTGACCAGATCACAGACGATCGTGGTCACCACCCCGCAGCCGACGGCCCAACGGGTTGCCAAGAGGGCGGCGCTGATGGGCCGTGAGGTCGATCAGGAACTCCTCGGCATCGTCGAGAACATGGCGTGGTTTGCCTGCGAACACGGCACGCGTTATCCGATCTTCGGCAGCGGCGGTGGGGCCGCTCTGGCCGAGGACCTCGATGTGCCGCTGCTGGCATCGGTGCCGCTGCTGCCTGCCCTCCGGGAGGGGGCGGATCGGGGCGAACCGGTTCGTGTGGCTGCCCCGGATTCAGAGGCGGCGGCGGCCTTCGATCAGATAGCGGCCAAGATCATTGACATGCGCCCCAGGGTCAGGACCCACCCGGAGTTGGTGATCTCCTGACGGCGTGGGGCTACGATCCGCGGACCATCAAATGAAGG
>CBDUUY010000359.1:0-1873 GCA_965370535.1 uncultured bacterium | reverse complement strand
AGTGGTACAACCCCAAGTGGTTGACCACATACAGTTCGAGGGGGTAGGTGCCGCCCGCCGACGGTGCTGCTCTCCCTCTGCCGTCCGGCTCGGTGATGCCCTGCGCCGACCACAGCAGCTGCGACAGGTCGTCGAGAGTGAGCGGTTCCCGGGTGAAATCACGTTCGGAGCGACGTGCCGCCAGCACCTCCTCGAGAGAGATCACTCCGGTCACTCGGGGCTCGGGCAGAGCAATCGTGACCGCGGATTCCGAAGCTTCACGGGCGGCAGCGGTTGAAGACGGGGCATCGCTACTACCTCCACATCCCGCAACGATCAGGATGACGGCAGCGAGCGCCACCAATAGCGGCGTTGCAGTCACCGAGGTATGACTCATGAGACGCCCCATTCGCACTAGTCCCACCACCTATTTCGGCGGTGTCTCAGTGCACGCCGGCAGTTGAAGCGTACGCCTTCGCGCAGTGATTGAACACCGAGTTCCCAGCCCGACAACGGTGTGGTGTATCGAGATCTCACCCTTGTCGCGAGTATCCAGACCCCGGCTACTCCCAGAGCATCTACCCCGGGTCTGACCTATCGATCGAAGGCTCTCCGACACCTCTGGCCAACACGATTCAAATGAACCGCATTGGGCCCAGCAGGGTAGAACGCGAGCCAACTCGAGGATTCGGGCGGGTGGAGTCCTGCCTCCTCCACCGATGGCGGCAGCCAAGGAACAGCACGGCAGCGAGCGAACTTCTGGTGTGGTGGACTCGCCAGGTGCCGACTCGGTGGCTCTGCATGGAGACCGAGAGGTTCTAGGAACTCGCAACGGTGGACGGCACTCGCCACGACTTCTTCGATCGCCAGATGATGTAGGCGACCAGGCCGAGCGGGACCTGCAGGAGATAGCTGAGTGCCCGGTAGATGAGCACTGCTGCCACCACCAGGGACTCTTCGCCGCCGGCGACCACGAGAGCGGCGGTGAGGCCGACCTCGACAACGCCGAGGTTCCCCGGCGTGATCGGTATCGCCGTGACGAGCCGCACCACGGCGAAGGCGGCCAGTGCTTCCGCCCCGGTGATGGTGTCGGCCGACACGCCCATGTGCCGCAAGGACATCAGCAGCAGAGCGAAGAGCGAAAGGTGGCTGACCACCGTGGCCAGGGTGATCAGATGCCAGCGCCGGTGCAGCAGGTGGATGCTCTGCGAGCGGAACCGCACAAACCCGGTGCCCCACTCCGGGAACGGTCCGCGCTTGAACGGTCGGACGAGTTGGGAAGCGACGGCGCCCAACCGTTCCCCCGCCCGGCGGGCGGACCGCTCACTCGACATGATCAGCGTGAGCAGACCGATGGTCCCGATCAGAACAGCCACACCGATGAGCGACGCGGACTGCAAAGCGCGGTTGCTGTGCCCGCTGATGGTGAGCAGCGCCAGGGCAACCACCGGGAGAGCCAATTTGACGAACGTGTTCCATAGGCCGGTGACAACTGAGGCAATCGCGATCGAACCGGTGGCAAACCCGAACGAGGAGAACATCGAATAGGTGACACCGACGCCGATGGCGCTGCCGGCGGGGAGCGTGTTCGTGACGAAGGTCGATACCTGACTCACCACGAAGGCCCGTAGGAGCGTGAGGCCGGGTAGGGCCGCCAGGATTATGAACTGGTAGGTGACGATGTTCCAACCGGCGGCGGCGAGCAGGCTCGCGGATTCGAGCCAGGTCAGGGATTGGATGGCGTCCCACACCTCACCGAAATCGGCCATGGTGGGAAGCACCCCGATCAGCAGGGCGGCCACCAGCGCGAGCGACGCCGCGACCCCCAGCAGCCGGCGCCAACGGCTTATCGGTCCTCTCGGATTTCCACCGTCAGGAGCCGACCCGGCGACGG
>CBDUUY010000358.1:0-1947 GCA_965370535.1 uncultured bacterium | reverse complement strand
CACCGAGTTCGGGTTCCGACGACGGTCCCTCCCGAGACCCCCGGCCCTCCGGCTGCGCCCGCCCCTCCCCCGGCTGCCCCCGCCCCTCCACCCGTGCACGTCACACCGCGGCCCCAGCGCCGTCGCGTGCTGCGGGCCATAGTCGGCGGTTTCGGAACCGGCCTGGCCATTGCTTTCGCCGTTGTGTTCTGGGTCAGCAGCAACGTGGGCCCCGCCCCGGAACGTGCGGACGTATGCCGGGAGGTGCCCATCCCCGTACTCGCGGCCGAGAAGTTCGGCGTGACCACCGCAACGGTATGCGACGGCATCGACGCCCACCTGGGCCTCCCGTTGGGAGGCCTCGACGGCTTCGAAGGGGTGTTCGCAAAACCACTGCCACCCTCCGACCCTTCGGAACCCCGGCCCCCCTACCTGATTTGGGAGAGCGACGGTTGCTCGGCCCCGGTGCTGGGCAGCGGTCCGTTCGACTTCTCACTGGCCTGCAACCGCCACGACTTCGGGTGGCGCAACCTGAAAGCGGTGGACGACCCGGACACGCCGGTGTGGCATGTCACCAACAAGGATCGTGTCGACGCAGGGTTCCTTTACGACATGCGGGTCCGCTGCTCGGCGATGCCGGTGTTCTGGCGTATCGGCTGCGACACCACCGCCCGGGTCTACTACACCGCCATCCGCCTCAACCCGTCGGGAGTGGCGGGGTTGCCGGGCAGGGAAGGCTGATCACTCACCGGTGGGGGTCGGCCCGATAGCATGCCATCCGTGACGATCCACGGGGGCCTGTGATGACCGACCGGAACGACGAGAGGTTCTTCTCCACCGACCGCCTCAAGACACTCACCGACGGTGTGATAGCCATCGTCATCACCCTGCTGGTGCTCGAATTGAGCATCCCCGTGGTCAGGGAACTGGATCACTCCGACGGTCTGTGGCCGGAGGTCCGGGAACTGTGGAAGGAGTACCTGGCCTACATCCTCTCGTTCTTCATCGTCGGTCTGTTGTGGCTGTACCACCACACCGTGTTCCGCCACATCCGGGCGGCCGACGGGCGCCTGCTGCTGCTGAACATGTTCTACCTGCTGGCCGTGACGATCATGCCGTTCTCCTCGGCCCTGGTCGCCAAGAACTGGGATGAGCGGCTGTCGGCAATCATCTACGGGGGGAGTCTGTTCCTGGCGGCGACGGCATTGGCGGCCACGTTCGCATACGCCTCCTGGCAGCGCCGCCTGGTGGATGAGGACATGACCGATCAGTTCATCCGCACCGAGAACATCAGTTCTCTCGCCCTGATGGCGGTGCTGGCCCTCGCCACACTGCTGGGGATCGTCAGCGCCGTCCTCACCTACATCATCCTGGGCGTGGTGGTGGTCTTCTACTGGACGATCATCGCCTTCAACCGCGAAGGGGTCTCTGCCAGGCAGAGGTCGTAGGCGAGGCATCCAGAGGCCTGTCGGCCGATTCACGACCAGCCTCGCCATCGAAGAACGCTCAGCAGTGAAGACCCTTACCCCCGCACGGGGGCGAGACCCCACTCAGATGCTCCTTCCCCTCAGGGGAAGGTGGCGCCGGCCCCCGGGGCCGGTGACGGAAGGGGTCTTCTTCTACACAGGAGAAGGCCTTCCTTCCCCGTCTTGCGTGACTTATCGGGCGGGGACAGAAGACCCTCCCCACCTCGCTTCGCTCGGCACCTCTCCCTGAGGGAGAGGAACAAGAGACGGGGCGGTTCACGCCACAACACCACCAACCGCCCGACCTAACACCGTTCTGATGTGGGGGACATGCACCGTCCCCGCCGGGGTGCCCCCCGGTGTTCCTTCCCGTCAGGGAAACGTGGCGCTGGCCCCTTGGCCGGTGACGGAAGGGGCCTAGGAGCGTGGGTCAGTATCTGTCGGTGAGGTGATCGGCTGGCGGGTTGTCGATGGTGGCTTGGCGGGGTGTTGGTTCTCGCGT
>CBDUUY010000357.1:0-1954 GCA_965370535.1 uncultured bacterium | reverse complement strand
CGCACCGGGTGGGTCATCTTCCCCAGGCGGATACGTTCGTGGCCGTCGAGTTTCCAGGGCTTGTTCTTCACCCGGATGAGGCTAACCAGGGTGGAGGATTGTGAGATATGAAGGGGTCGGCCCGGCTCAGACCGCCCCCACCGGGTTGGCAATCCGTTCCCGTACCCCGGCCATCTCCTCGGAGAAGGCGAAGTCCCAGAACGCGGCCTGTGACCTGGTGGCCGGCCGTGAAGTGTCTCTGGCCAAGAAGAGGGTTTGCTGTGGCTGCATACCCTCGATGTCGACGATGGCAACCCCCCCGGTCCCGGCTTCGGTCGCGACGAGGGAGGACACGAATGCGACCCCGAGGCCTTCGGTGACGGCCATGCGGATGGCCTCAGAGCTTCCGAGTTCGAGGACGCGAGGGAGATCCTCTATCCCGAGGCCGTGGAGGGCCAGTGCATCCCGAATCGCCGCCATGGTGCCGGAGCCATCTTCACGGTTGATGAATTCGCCCCCGGTCAGGTCAACCGGTTTCAGGGGACGGTCGAGGGAGGCCCAGGGATGGTCGGGCGGTGTGATCAGCACGATTCGATCCGTGGTGAATTCCCGGTAGTCGAGTGCCTTGGCCGGTTCCCGGAGACCGGTGATGGTCAGATGCACCTCGCCGATGCGCATCAAGTGCAGCGCTTCGCTGCGATTGGTGACCTTGCACGTCACCTCGATCCTGGGGTGCTTCTTGCGCAGGCCGCTCAGGATGCGGGGGAGGAGGTACTTGCCGGAGGACGTGGTGCACCCGATCTGGAGGTGGCCGACGATCTCACCGTGCAGGGACACCATGGTTTCTTCGATCTGGATGCAGCGCTGCAGGATGTCGCGGGCGAGGGGGGCGAGGGCACGGCCCGCCTCGGTGATGACCACGTGACGTCCGGACCGTTCGAAGAGGTGGATGCCGAGGCGGTCCTCGAGGGAGCGAATGTGGTTGCTGACGGTGGGCTGGGTCACACCGAGACGCCGGGCCGCCTCCGAGAAGTTCTCCGTCTCGGCTGCCATCGCAAAGACGTTCAGTTCGACCGGGCTCAGCATAGGCACATCCTATCAGGGGCGATTTTGGTCATAGATAGGCAAAACCGTTGCTGGCTCCTGCCGCCCATAGTCGATATTGGATAGTCTCGCATCAGAGATGGGTGTGAGGAGGTTGAGATGAGGACGCCGGATACGCACTCGTCCGGAAGCCGCCCACTCGACGCCGATCGTCTGTGTCCATCCCCAGCCGGGCCGCCCGCAGTGGTGTCCGGCCGTTCTGCCGTTCAAGGAGGCAAGGCCCATGTCCACAACCCCCGACCAGATCCTCGATTGTGTTGGCCTGACCTGCCCGATGCCCATTCTGAGGACCAAACAGGCCATTGATGCCCTCGATGTCGGTCAGGTACTCCAGATGACCGCCACCGACACGGCGTCACCGGCCGACGTCAAGGCGTGGACCGACATGACCGGGCACGAACTGATCGACTCCGGCGAGAGCGACGACCAGTTCGTCTTCCTGATAAGGAAGACCTGAGAGGGCCCATTCGATGGCGAGGAAGCCGGGATCGCCGGTGCCGCCGCCTTCCTCGATTCCGTCGGAGAAGACGCCATCGCTCTGTCATTCTGAGCGGCCGAGGAGGCGGTGGCCGCGAGCGATCCACCGACTGGAGAAACGACGGTGCCCCGGCGCTCTCCACGCACCGGGGCACCCGTGATCCCCGCGGTCTAGGGACGTTTGAAGATGGCGGCGGCGCCCATGCCGCCACCGATGCACATGCTGACGATGCCGTACTCGACGTCGCGCCGCTTCATCTCGTGGAGCAGCGTGGCGGTGAGTTTGGCTCCAGTGCACCCGAGAGGGTGCCCCAGGGCGATGGCGCCGCCGTTGACGTTGACGATGTCGCTGTCGAGGCCCAGGTCCCTAGCGCAGTAGAGCGCCTGGCTGGCA
>CBDUUY010000356.1:0-1975 GCA_965370535.1 uncultured bacterium | reverse complement strand
ACCGTCCGTGACTGGCCCCAGTGGGGATTCCCGCAGGGAACCAGCGGCCCCATGCCCCAGGACATGGAGGACGCCGCCAACGAGCAGTTGGATAACTTCGTTGCCCTTCTCGAGAAGCACGGCGTCGTGGTAGATAGGCCCAAACCTCTCGACTTCAGCCAGGCCGTCTCGACCCCCGACTGGAAGCAGGACACGATGTTCGGGGTGATGCCCCCGCGCGACCTGTTGCTCACCGTGGGCAATGAGATCGTCGAGGCGACGATGTCCCAGCGGAGCCGCTGGTTCGAATACCTCGCCTACCGGCCGCTGCTGCAGGAGTACTTCCGCAACGATCCCGAGTTCCGCTGGGAGGCGGCCCCCAAGCCCCGCCTCACCGATGCCTCCTATGTCGACGGCATGGCGTTTTGGGACTACGCCGAGTCACTGCCCGAGGAGGAGCAGATCGAGCGGTTCACGATGAAACGGCAGTGGAACCTGACCGAGGAGGAGCCACTCTTCGATGCCGCCGACATCGGCCGCTTCGGCAGGGACCTGTTCGTGCAGCGCTCCACCACCACCAACGGTCTCGGGATCGACTGGCTGCGTCGCCACTTCCCCAACCACCGGGTCCACGAGGTCCTGTTCAAAGAAGCGCATCCGATGCACATCGACGCCACATTCATCCCGCTCCGCCCAGGACTGGCGATCAGCAACCGCAAGCGAGTGCCAATCGAGCCGAACATGGTGAAGCTCTTCGAGATGAACGACTGGCAGATCGTCGAATGCGCCGAACCGACATTCAACGCCGACACCAAGCCTCCGCTGTGCTTCTGCAGCGAGTGGCTGTCCATGAACACGCTGCTCCTGGACGACAAGACGATCTTCGTCGAGGAGCAGGAGAAGGCCCAGCAGGAGCAGTTCTCCTCGCTGGGCTTCGAGGTGATCCCGGTGCCCTTCTGGGCGGTCGGGCCGTTCGGCGGAGGGTTGCACTGTGCCACCGCCGATGTCTATCGGGAAGGCCCCATGCAGGACTACTTCCCCAAGCAGATTCCCGGATATTGAGCCACAGGGAGGACCCATCCAGATGAGCAAACGTAAGGTCATCATCATCGGAGCCGCAGGCCGCGACTTCCACAACTTCAACACCCGATACCGAGACGACGACTCGGTAGAGGTCGTGGCATTCACCGCCGAGCAGATTCCCGGCATCCACGATCGCAAGTACCCGGCAGAGTTGGCAGGGCCCCTCTATCCCAACGGGATCCCGATCCATCCTCAAGTAAAGCTCCCTCAGTTGATCGCCGACCTCGGCGCCGACGAGTGCGCGTTCTCCTACAGCGATGTCTCGTACTCGTACGTGATGGGACTGTCTGCGGTCGTCCAGGCCGCCGGGGCAGGGTTCCTGCTCCTCGGCCCCGCCGAGACACAGGTCGAGAGCACCAAGCCGGTGATCTCGGTATGCGCAGTGCGGACCGGGTGTGGCAAGAGCCAGACCTCCCGCAAGGTGGTCGAGACGCTCATGGCCAAGGGCCTCAAGGTGGTGGCGATCCGCCATCCCATGCCCTACGGCGACCTGGTCAAACAGAAGGTACAGCGCTTCGCCAAGATCGAAGACCTCGCCACCCACGACTGCACCATCGAGGAGATGGAGGAGTACGAGCCACACATCGTCCGGGGCAACATCATCTACGCCGGTGTCGATTACGAGGCCATCATCAGGGCCGCCGAGAACGATCCCGACGGATGTGATGTGATCGTGTGGGACGGCGGCAACAACGATTTCTCGTTCTACAAGAGTGACCTCGAGATCACCGTCGTCGACCCGCATCGGCCTGGCCACGAACTGGCCTACTCCCCGGGTGAGGTGAACCTGCGGACTGCAGACGTGGTCGTCATCAACAAGATGGACTCGGCCCCCGCCGAGGGCATCGCCCAGGTCAAGGCCAACATCGCGGCGGTCAATCCGACGGCCATCGTCGTCGAGGCGGATTCGGCA
>CBDUUY010000355.1:0-1987 GCA_965370535.1 uncultured bacterium | reverse complement strand
GTATCGGTCCGGATCACAGGATCTTCTCGAGCATCGCGGACACAGCTTGGTAGACGGGGGAATCGAATTCGATTTCGACCAACGGGCGACCGGTGTAGTCGAACTCGGTTATTTCTCCAGCTTCAGGGATGGTTCCCAGCAGCGGCGCATCGACCTTTTCCATCCCCTCCTGCAGTGCGGAAGGCATGTTGCCGGCCGGCAGTCGGTTGATGATGAGGTGGGCGTTCTCGATGTGGACATCCAGCTCGCGCCGGAGTCCGGCTATACGACCGGCGGCCACGATGCCCCGCTGGGTGGGATCGCTCACGATCAGCAGGTGTTGCACGTCGCGGGTGGTGCGCCGGCTGAGATGCTCCATGCCCGCCTCGTTGTCGATCACCACATAGCGATAGCTGCCCCCGATCGTGTCAATCACCTCCCGCAGATTGTGGTTGACGGCGCAGTAACACCCGGGGCCTTCCGAACGGCCCATGGCGATCAAGTCGAAATCGATCCCCTCCGACAGTGAAGACCGCACCTCGTAGTCGAGGTACTCCCGCTTGCTGACCCCACCGGGCAGTCCCCCCATGGCGGCCCCTCCGGCGGTCACGCTCTCCTTGACCTTGGTGAGGAGGCCTTCTCGGATATCCCCCACGGTCCAATCGAGATCGAGGCCGAGCACCATGTTCAGGTTGCTGCTGGGATCGGCATCAATCGCCAGCGTGGCACCCCGGCCGGTCTCAGCCAGGTACTTGATTGCCAGCGCGGCAACGGTGGTCTTCCCAACCCCGCCCTTGCCGGCCACAGCGATTGTCGTCGTCATGTCTATCCCTCGCTCGCTATGAACCGGACTCCGGCATCGCCTCGGTGAGCACGTCCGCGATCCGGGCGGCCGCCTCCCGTAGCGGTGGCGCCAGAGTGTATGCAGACTCACCACGACGGTCGGCATCGCCCACCCGCGGCTCCTCGGGCAGGTACCCCAGCAGTGGGAGATCGAATGCCTCTTGTTCCAAGAACGCCAGGTCTTCGTCGCCCCGGACGCGATTGGCGACCAGCCACATGTCGTTGAGCCCGATGTCCTCGGCGAGCTTCTTGATCTGGGCCGCCGTGTTGAGGCTGCGCCTGGTGGGTTCCACCACGATCAACAGGGCGTCGACGAAGTCGACGGTGGCCCGGCCGAGGTGTTCGACACCGGCGTACATGTCCATGATCAGGACATCGTCGTCTCGGAAGAGCAGGTGGGTGAACAGCGTCTTCAGCATGGCGCTCTCGGGGCAGATGCACCCGGAGCCTCCCGAATCAACCGAGCCCATCACCAACAAGCGAACTCCGTCGTGCACGGCGCTGTAGCGCTCCGGCAGGTCGTCCACTCGCGGGTTGAGGGTGAAGAAGCCCCCCATCGCGCCGGGTTGGGCCCCGGTGCGTTCCGCTATCAACTCGTCCATCTCGGAGATCGGCCGCAGGTCCTCCAGCAGCTCGTCGGGGAAGGCCAGCCCGCTCGCCAGGGACGGCGACGGATCCGAATCGACGGCCAGCACAGCCCGGCCCCGATCGGCAAAGGTCTGGGCGAGCAGGGCCGCCAGGGTCGTCTTGCCGACGCCTCCTTTTCCGCTGATGGCAATCTTCATGGCCTACTCACACCCCCGCGATCAACTCGTCGTGATTCTGCGGCGCATTGAAGTCCGGGGGCAACAAGCCTGCCTCGGTGACGATGCGGGGAACAATCGACTCCCACATCACCGGCATCAGGTGGAACCCGTTCACGCCCTCCATGTCCTTGATCTGATCGATGAGCTCCAAAGTGATCTGAACCCCCTCTTCCTTTTCGTCGTCACCGGCTTTCTCCAGCCGCTGCAGGATGGAATCGGGGATGAAGACCCCGGGCACGTCGTCGTCCATGTAGCGCGCCATCTTGTAGCTCTTGAGCGGCGTGATGCCGATCAGGACGTACACCTTGTCCAGGATGTCCCGTTCGGCCAGGGACTCCAGCCACATCTCGAGACCTTGC
>CBDUUY010000354.1:0-1990 GCA_965370535.1 uncultured bacterium | reverse complement strand
CGCTCTGCTGGCCCTCCGCGGTGACGTCTGGCCCGAGTACGAGGAGTACATAGCGGCCCAATTAGACCGGGCTCCGGGGTACGCGTCCTGGATGGACTGGTATCCGGACCTTCCGACGGCAGTCGAGCGCACCGACTTCTACGGGATCTTCGACTACGGCGACTGGCCCATCGACTACGAGGGATACGGGGTGGCGCCGCTCAACCCCAAGTACGACGGCAACTCCGGGTTGTGGCTGCAGTGGCTGCGGGGCGGCGACGCCCGCTGGTTCGCCCTGGCCGACGCCGCCAATAGGCACCTGGCCGACATCGACGTGCTGCACACCCTGCACGCGCCCCGGCACTGGTCGGACGGCATCGTCTTCGGTCATTCGTACCACGACGAGGAGGGATTCCTCAACCCGCACCGCAACTACGGGGGCAACCATCCCGACACCATGTTCGGGGTCGAAGGCCTGCTGCTTGCCTACTACCTGACCGGGTACGAGAAGGCCTACGAGTCGGCGATCGAGGTTGCCGACGCCGTCGAATACCGCCTCCGCAACGACGGGCACCTGTGCGGCTACTTCCCCGACTGCAGCGGCGAGGGATACGGCCTGTCCGGCGATATCCACGACGATGGCGAACGCCCGGCAGCGAATGCCTTGAAGATCGCCGTGGACGCCTACCGCGCCACCGGGGACCAGTCCTATCTCGATGTCGCCGCCGCCGTGGTCGATTGGAGCGACGCCACCAATCAGCCGTACATCGACGGCCGTCCCGGGGGTCACGGCTACCTGAAGCCGTGGATGCTTGGGCTGTACTTGCGGGCGCTGGCCGGCTTCGTGGAGATGGGCGACGAGTTCGGCCTGGCAACCGGCGACGCGAAGACCTCGTACCTCGCCTATGCCGGCTTCCTGCGCGACCACGCTCTGATCGGCCTCGACCCGATCCCCTCGGGGCCCCGGGCGGCGATGCCCTACCTCTGGTCGTTCGATGGGGGAGCGGGCAACGACGATCCATCGGTCAACAATTGGCTGCTGCTCCAGGCCGACGCCTTCGCCTATGCCCACCGTCTTTCCGGGGCGCCGGCCTACCTGGAATGGGCGGAGCGCCTGTTCCGTACCGGAAGCCACGACCCCTGGTTCGAGGGCGATGCCAACACCTACTCGTCCACCAAGGAGACGGTGAACGCCCTCACCTTTGGCCAAGTGTTCCTCACCGAATGGGACAACGGGTGAGGTAGCAGCACCCCAGGGTGTGGCAACGTCAGGAGTCCTTCGGAGTCCCTGATCTCTCTGGGGGGCTTCATCGAGGGCACCCCTGCGCGCTGGGAACTCACTTTGATGCTCTAGGAACATTCGTGCACGCCGGGGTGCCCAGGCGTGTCCCACCCATACGATCTGTTGCTACGCTGCGTGTCTACATGACCACCGAGAGCACATCCACTTCCGAAAAGGATCTGGACCGGAGCACGCAGACGGACCGCCGTGCTCGCAAGACGACGTTCCACGTCCCCGAGCGCCGTACGGGCTTCGATCGCCGAACGGACCCTTCGGCCGGCCGGGCTCGCGTCGCCTATCTCGGTTGGATTCGCCAGCTCAGCGAGTCCCCGGAGAGGGCGGCCTTGCTCATGATTTCGATCGTGGTCCTCAACATCGCCGACGTGGCGTTCACATTCCGGGCACTCGACAGAGGCCTCCGGGAACTGAACCCGGTGATGGCGGGTTTGCTCGACGCCGGCCACGGGGTCGCCGCCTTGGTGAAGATCGGGGTCCTTGCGGCCCTGGCCGCGGCCGGCTGGTGGTTTCGCCGGTTCCGTAGGGTGATCGAAGTGGCGCTGCTCGTCGTCGCCTTGATGTCGGTCGTGGTCCTATACCACGTGTTCGCCTACTTCGTCGCAGAGATCTCGGGCGTCTAGACCGAGTGAGAGGCGGCCACCTCAGGGTGGATAGCACCACTCCCTCGTCATGGGGGGCTGCTGGTACTGCGAGCCTTGCGGAAGCCGTGCA
>CBDUUY010000353.1:0-1990 GCA_965370535.1 uncultured bacterium | reverse complement strand
GGTGTGAACCGCTGTCGGTAGCGTTTCTCGTCGATCGTCCGGACCTTGCTGTCGATCCACCCGAAGCACAGCGCCTCTTCGACGGCCTCGTCATAGGTGATGCCCTGTTCTCCCGAGCCCTTCTTGAAGTAGACCACCCACACGCCGTCCGATGAGTCGTGGTTCTCCTCCAGCCAACGCCGCCATCGGCTGCGATCGGCCGGTGTCACCTGCTCCCCACCGTCCCCCGGTGGCGCGGTCACCACAATCACACCGCCAGGCGGGGGAGAGGGAGGCCGGCTTCGGCCAGCAGGTCCCGCACCTGCTCGAGGGGCAGGCCCATGACGTTGGAGTAGGAGCCGCGGATCTCGGCCACGAACCACCCGGCCGCCGCTTGAATCCCGTACCCTCCCGCCTTGTCGTACGGATCGGGGCCTGCGACGTAGAGGTCGATCTCTCCAGGGGTGAGGTCGGCGAATCGCACGCTCGTGACGGAGAGCCGCTCCCTGGTGACGCCTCCCGAGACCAGCACCACCCCGGTGAGCACTTCGTGCCATCCGCCCGACAAAAGTTCGAGCATGCGGCGGGCATCGTGGGGCCCGGCCGGCTTGCCCAGCAACTCCCCGCTCACCCGGACCATGGTGTCGGCGGCCAGCACCGCCCGGCCGGGGTGGCGTCCCGCGACCTCATCGGCCTTGCGGCGGGCGACCATCAGCACCGCCTGCTCGTCGGTGATCGAGGGCGGGACTTGCTCGTCGGCGCCCGAGGGGTGGACCTCCACCGGGACGCCCACTTGTATCAGCAGGTCCCGGCGGCGCGCCGATGCCGAGGCGAGAACCAGTGGTGATGGCCATTCGTCCATGGGGTGCAGTCTTCCATCCCCGGGCGTCGGCTGCTCAGGAGGAGTCCTCTACCCCGAGTCTGTGGAGGAGATCTACGACACGGTCGCGGATCAGATCACGGATCGGCCGTACCCGTGCGATGGGGAGGCCGGCCGGGTCGGGGAGGGGCCAGTCTTCATACGTCACACCGGGGAAGACGGGGCAGGTGTCGCCACAACCCATCGTCACGACGATGTCGGCGCTGCTGATCATCCCGGTGGTCCACCGCTGCGGCAACCTGTCTGTGATATCGATGCCGGCCTCGGCCATGACGGCGACGGCGGATGGGTTGACCTGGGCCGCCGGGTCTGAGCCTCCCGAGAAGACCCGAAAATGGTCGCCACCCAGGTGGCGGGCCCACCCTGCCGCCATCTGGGAGCGTCCTGCGTTGTGCACGCAAAGGAACATGATCGTCGGTTGTATGCCGGGTTCGTTCGGAGATGGGGTCATCCAGGGTGTGGTTATAGCCGATCCCGGCGGTAGGACCAGTCGAGGGGCGGAAATCCACATTAGGGTCTTTTGGCCCTGATGCTCACTTGCGGGGTGCGCATAAGGTGCATGTGATGCATAAGAAGCATCCTGATGCAGGAGATGCAGAAGCACATATGGCTCCACTACTGACCACCAAGGATGTCCAGGCGCTGATCAAGGTGGACAAGTCCACGATCTACCGCATGGCCGAGGCCGGTCGGATCCCCGCCATCAAGGTGGGCCGGCAATGGCGATTCCCCGAGGACCAGTTGATGGAATGGCTCGGCGAACGCAGGGCTCCGGTCCAGGAGGCGGGCGCCCCCGGTCCCAGCGATCCGTCCGCCGGCCTGGAGGGCCTGCTCCCGCCCAAGGCGATGCAGGCGCTCGCCGACCTGCTCGGCGACATGCTGGGGGCCATGGTGGTCATGACCGATATGGGCGGCAGGCCGCTGACCGAGATCGCCAACCCGTGTGGGTTGTTCCAGGCGATCCAGGATGTGCCGGGCACTCTCGACAAGTGCATCGACGGGTGGAAGGAATTCGGCGAGGACGTCGACCTGACTCCCCGCTTCATTCCGAGCCACATCGGGTTCCTCTGCTCGCGGGGCTTCGTGCGGATCGGATCGGAACTCAAAGGTATGGTCATCGTCGGCGGCATC
>CBDUUY010000352.1:0-1992 GCA_965370535.1 uncultured bacterium | reverse complement strand
CGAAGTGCCAGACCAGGGTTCGATCCGGCTTCCATGGCGTCGGGCGACGGCACCATCTGGGTGGTCGCCCACCGTATGGGCGACGGAGCGGTTCTGATCCATGGACGGACCGCCGCCACCGGGACGATCGCCGCCAGGTCTCTCCTCCCCTGAGGCTCGGCCGGAGGGCGGTGGAGCAGAAGCCATCGCACGCTGCCGAAAGCCGCTCCCGCCGCCCTACAGCAGTCCTTCGAGCACGGCGGCCGCCGGCCGCAGGATCCCCGGATACAGAGCGGGCCGGCATTGAGGCCAGAACTCCATGTGCCTCTCGCCGATCGGGGCCAGGCCACCGAGGAGGCCGGCGGAGGGATAGCGGGACATCGGTAGCATGATCGTCAGAGCGGTCTATGGCCGAATCGCCCCACCCCGCCCCCCGAGACGCCCTCGTCCCTCGCCGCAACCGGCCTCCGGACGGAGTGCTGCTCGTCGGCCACAGCTGGACCACAGGGCGCGTGGCCCGCCATCTCTGGGTCACCTCTGCAGCGGTGACAGCTCACCCCCACCTGCTCCGCATCGATGGCCCCCTCTGCCTGGAGGCGGCATACCCATGCCTTCAGTTCGACGGGGAGGGGGTTCGTGTCGATGTGGCGATGATCGGCATGCTCGTGAGGAGACGCGTCACCGACGACGAGGTATGCGATTGGCTGGTGCGGTCCAACCCGGCGCTCGCCGGAACCGCCCCGCTTGTCTGGCTGGATGTGATCGGTTCACTCGAACCCCTGTTGATGGCCCTGCCGGAACCGACCCGGCCACACCCAGGAGGCACGGCGGCCGATGACGGGACCAGCGAACAGGTCGAGTCGTGGATCCGCCGGGGTGGCCGCTCGCAAGCCCCCGGCCGGCGGGGTGCACCCGCCTGGAGCGACTATCGGGAGCGGAGCGGCGGCCCCGATCCGGGCCCCGCCGTCCGGGCCGCCATCGACTCGCTGCTGGTGGGGCGCCGCCGGGAACAGGGCGGGCCACCGGAAGAACCTCGATAGCGAAACGCAGCGAGGCACCAGTCGCCTGCGGCCCATCCAAGACCCATGCCGGAGCCGATGAGATCAGCCCGATTCGCCAAATGTCGGCATATCGACATTCGTGGGGCCGATCCACCCCTTCGGGCGTTGCACAGGCCAGGAGGTTCCCGATGAAGACCCTGACCCTGACCGACACGCTGCACGACGAACGGCTCGCCCCGTTCCTCCCGATGCTGTTCGCTGTGTGGGCCGACGGCGACTTGACCGATCTCGAGATCGCCGCAGTGTGCATGGAACTCACCCTTCGTCCCGAGATAGACCTGAGCTGCAAGGAAGCCCTGCAGCATTCGCTCGACCCCGACAACCCGCCCACTGCCGACGATCTCGATGCGCTCGAGTCACGGATACGCCACCAGAACGACACGGTCGCTCTGCGGCATGGGTGAGGGTGGGGCGCCCGAGCCACCCCACCCTCATCAGGCCACATGCGTGACTACGGCGTCAGGTACGTGAAGACGAAGTCCTGTGCCGCCTGGGTGTCCGTCCGGAACTGGTAGTCGTTCCCGTTGCAGAGCGGGGCGATCCCATACGAGTTCACTGCAAGAACGATGTTCGTGGGCGTACCGGTATCAGGGTCGACCCAGAACGCCGGTCCGCCGGAGTCTCCTGAGCACGTGCCACCGACACCGCTGCCCTTGCCCGGGTTGTTGGTGAACATGAAGTTCTGCGGCCCGACATTGGCCGACCGCCCGGTGTTGATGATCGTGGAATACCCATACTGGCGCTCCCACACCGACCCGTCTGCGAAAGGCGGGATCTTGCCGACCAGGCCGTATCCAACCATCTCGACCATGCGGGTCTTGGGAGCACCCTTCGCCGTCCTCAAGTAATCGAACTGGCCCAGGGAGGGCATGACGCCATAGGTGCTCACGTTGATCGTTCCATCGAGCAGCACGAGGCCGATGTCGTACGTCAGCGGGAACTCCGAGAAGTC
>CBDUUY010000351.1:0-1997 GCA_965370535.1 uncultured bacterium | reverse complement strand
AGGACTGGTCAGCGGCCGGTGGCCTTCCGGAATGCGGCAACGAATTTGTCGGGCTTCTCGATCCTGGCGACTTCCAACTCGAGAACCGATCCGTCGTTGAGGGTGATGGTCAGCGGGTGAGGAGCGATCAGCTTTGCCGCACCCACCTCGATCGATGCCACGTCTTTTAGGGGGATCTCTCTCCCCAGGCCGGAGGGCCGGCTGATCATGAGCGTTCGGGTGAACATCAGTATGCGCTGCCCGGTGATCACCGCCGAGAGGTTGGATCCTTTGACACCGATGGTTCGTTTCATCAGGAACCGGGCGAAGAAGGCGCTGACGGCCATGCCCGCCGCGGCCCCGATGGCCCCGCCCAGGATCGCTCCGGCCAAACCTTCGGCAATCGACGTGCCTACCAGGTACCCGAAACCGGCGCCGGCACCGGTCAGCATCGCGCTGGAAACCACGCTGCCCCTGGCGGTGGCCCTGACGGCCCCGAGCAGGGTCTCCCTCTGTCTCAGGTATGGGGCTGCGAATTTCGATAGGTGGTCGAGGCGGGCCACGGTTCCTCCGGTTCGACTGGCGGAAATCTAGCGCCGGCCGACCGCACCTACACTCGCCGCGTGCATCTCACCGTCCTCGGCTCCAACGGCACCTACCCGACCCCGGGCCGTCCCGCCTCGGGTTACCTGGTCGGCGGCGGGGGTTCTGTGGTGTGGATGGATGCAGGGCCGGGCACCCTCACGGCGCTCCAGGCGGTCGCCGATCCTGCCGGGATCGATGCTCTGGTGCTGACCCATGTGCACGGTGACCACTGCCTGGATGTCTTCCCGTTGTTCAACCTGCTCCATTTCGGGCGGCCGCGGCGCGCTCCGCTGCCGGTGTATGCCCCCGAGGGGGTGGCGGAACGTTTGGCGGCCTTTGTCGGGGCGGGCCCCGACCACGAGTTCTTCCGGGTGTTCGATTTTGTCACGGTGGCTCCGGGGGACGGCGCCGGGGTCGGGGACCTGGATTTGTCTTTCGGGGCGGCGGTGCATTCGGTGCCTGCCCTGGTAGTGCGGGCGGATGCCGGTGGTGCATCGCTCGCCTATTCGGGGGACACAGGGCCCGGTGGCGACTTGGTGGATCTGGCGGCCGGTGCCGACGTGCTGCTGTGCGAGGCGACCCAGCAGGGCGCCCGGCCCCCCGACGGCTTTCCGTACCACCTGCATGCCGGGGAGGCTGGGGATGTGGCCCAGCGTGCCGGGGTCGCCCGTCTGCTGGTGACGCACGTCGGCCCTACCCTGGACCCGGCCGTGTCGGTGGAAGAGGCCGCTGCGGTTTTTGAGGGGCCCGTCGATTGGGCGGCTCCGGGCATGGAGGTTGAATTGTGAGACAAGGGCGCCGGCCCGACGAGTTGCGCCCGGTGCGCATCACCAGGGGCTACACCGAGATGACCGCAGGGTCGGTCCTGTTCGAGATGGGCCGTACCAGGGTGCTGTGCACCGCGTCTGTGGATGGTGATGTGCCTCGCTGGATGCGCAACTCCGGCCGCGGTTGGGTGACCGCCGAGTACTCCATGCTGCCGGGGTCGAGTCCCCAGCGGGTGTCCCGCCGAGCCATCGAAGGGGGCCGCACCAAGGAGATCCAGCGGCTGGTGGGCCGCGCCCTGCGGGCGGTGGTGGATCTCGATGCGATGGGAGAGGTGACCGTCCGCGTCGACTGTGACGTGCTGCAGGCCGACGGTGGCACCAGGACGGCCGCCATCACCGGGGCATGGATCGCTCTCCACGACGCCTTCACCGATGCGGTCGAGCGGGACATCGTCCCGGTGCATCCGATCACCGACCATTGCGCTGCGATCAGCGTGGGCATTGTCGACGGCGAGGCGCTGCTCGATCTCCCCTACGAGGAGGATGCCGGCGCCGACGTAGACCTCAACGTGGTCATGACGGGGTCGGGCGGCCTCATCGAGGTGCAGGGGACCGCCGAGGGAGACCCGTTCGACAGGGCGCAACTCGATCGTCTGCTCGACCTGG
>CBDUUY010000350.1:0-2011 GCA_965370535.1 uncultured bacterium | reverse complement strand
TTTTCCAGATGACCTCCTCGAACGGGCCCAAGAAGACCAGGCTGCCCACCAGGGCTTCAAACGTGGGCTCGAACGGCTCCCAGATCGCCTTGAGACCCGCACTCTGGACAACCAGTCCCCAACTGCCCATCCGAAACGCCACCGCGCGGCCGGCCACGTCGTCACCCTCCTGCTCCCAGTGGATGTCCACCCATGCCCCGGTCGCTCCGCCGACCGTGATCTCTTGTATTTCGCCCATCCAGAAATCGGTCCCTTCCTCGCCCCGTGCGGCCGCGATCGCTTCTATCATCTCCCAGGCGTCCTTCGCTCGCGCCACTTCGCCGTCTGCCAGGCCCTCGACCGGGCCGCCTTCGACGACGATGATGGGGATGGATGGCGCCGCTCCGGCCGAGATCTCTGCCATCACCTCGTCGCTCGCGTAAAAGGCAGCCCGCGGCCCAACCTTCAGGGTTTTCCATCCCCCGGGATAGTGCAGCGCATAGCCCCCTTCGTCGCTCTGGAATTCCGCGACCGGCTCCAGAAAGGTGATGGTCTCCAGCATGGCATCGAAAGTGGTGGAGAATAGATCCCAGCTCTCGGCCGTACCGATGGTTCGGATGACCACACCTCGATCTACAAGGTGAATGGCCACTGCGTGACCGCTCGCCGCCACCCCCTCGATCGACCAGTTCATGGCCGCCGAGACGGCCGGCTCGCCACCCACTTTTATCCGCTCTGGATCGCTCGCCTGGAAATCCTCCCCGAAATCGATCATCTCCAATAGGGCAGCCTGCAAGAGTTCGGCCGCGTTGGACGCATCGGCCGCGCCCCCGTACAGGATGTCGTCGAGCGGACCAGCCTCGATCAGCACGACAGGAATGGAGGGAACATCGCCGCCGCTCATGGCCTCCTCAAGTATCTCCTCGTTCGCACAGAAAACGTCCATCCCGTCAACGTCCGTGTGCAGCCATCCCGCGGGATAGCGGATGGCATAGCCGGCCGGCTGGTTGTGGTACGGTTCCTCTTCCAGTTCCAGGGCCGGCGCCAGCGTCGCGGTCGCGGTCGCCGCCGCGGTCGGGGTGGGAGGGACCGCTGTCGCGGTCGCGGTGGGCGGGAGCGCGGTAGCGGTCGGCATCGCGGTCGCGGTCGCTGGCACGGGGGCCGGAGTAGCCGTCGCAGGCAGGACGGCAGGCAGCGGCGTCGGGGTCGGGGTCGCGCTGCCGCAGGCCACCAGGGCCAGGGCCAGAAAAAGGCCACCCACTACCGCGATTCCGGGATTCTGCGTCCTTGGGCAGGTGCAGGCGAAACGGCAGGGAGATCTCATCGATATGCCTCCTGTGGATTCATCGGTGGACCGCATGCCTGTGTGATCACCGGCGGCGCCGTCGCCGACTTAATCTCGACCATCTACTCGATCTCGGGGTTCCAGAGCAATCGGGCCCTGCGATCCCCAGTCCGGGCAGGCAACGCCCAGAGTTCGATACCCATCACCCGACCCGCACGGCAGCCTCTCAAGCTCCACGTCCGGCACCCGGCCGGGATCAACGGTGCGGCAGCAGAACTGCACGACAAGCCCTTAAACGCCATCCTTTGTCCGCAGCCCGTCTTCCAGAGGGCGCTGTATCGAGTGGTGAACGCCGCCCCGAGGGGACTCGGCCGGATCGGGATTCAGGTCATCGCTGTGACGGAAGGGCTGCGCGGCCAGCCGCGGCCAGCAGGTGTTTGGTCGGATCATTGCCACTCCCTTGGCTCCCGGACCCATCGGTACCACTCTGTTCCCCAGACAGATGTCACGGGGCGGCAAACAGTGTACCGCCGCTCGGCCGGGCTGTCAATTCGACTCCTGCCGGCCGCTTCTGTCCCTCGACCTCTCTGCCCTTCCCCTGCGCCGCCGCCAGAGCCGGCCGGGCGGGCCTGGTCCGGCTCGATTCCTCTGGCACACAAGAAACTGATGTCCGGACAAGAGTTCGGACAATCGTCATTTGCCGCCTGCTGGCCGCCCTAAAAAGGGCAAGCGGGGGGTGTGTGCAGG
>CBDUUY010000349.1:0-2029 GCA_965370535.1 uncultured bacterium | reverse complement strand
CTATCGAGGATCACACCACTTGGATCGCCGGCGAAGTATTGGCTGCTTCCCTGGAACGAGGAGCCGACTCCGGCGCCACCCTCGACGTATCGGGATCGGCCCTCACCCTGGAAGTGACCAGGTCCTAGTGGTTCCCCGCACGGCCCCCGGTGCGGGGTCAGCGGCAGATGATGGAGGCGAGGATCCAGAGGGCGACGATCACCACCATGGGCGACAGATCGAGACCCGCGCCGCCGGCACGGATGGGCGGGAGCAAACGCCTCACCGGGATCAACACCGGGTCTGTCACCGCTCGCAGAACCCGGCGAGCCTTTGCGACCGGATGGTCGGAGGACACCTGCATCCACTCCAGCAGGATTCTGGCGACGATGACCAACGAGTAGATCTGGATGAGCCAGCAGACGATGGAGGGCACGGCCGGCTAGTCCTCCGACCCCTGGTAGTACCCCATGTCGGCGAGCCTGGCCCGTTCGTCCCTGGTGATGTTCACGTTGGCCGGAGTGACCAGGATCACGCCCTGACCCACCTTGCGCATCGAACCGCCCAGCGCATAGGTGAGACCGCTCGAGAAATCGACGAGGCGGCGGACCATTGCCGGTTCGACCTTGCGGAGGTCCAGCACCACGGGGACGGCGGCCCGAATGTGATCGGCGAGCGCCTGTGCGTCGGAGTAGCTGCGCGCGACGATGATCTCCGTCTGCAGATCGGCGTCGGAGAGGGTCCGCACCGAGGGTGTGTCGCTGCCTCTGACGATGACCCCCGCCTGTGCCAGAGCGTTGTCGGCCGGCATGCGGCGCCGCGTCGTCAACGGAGGCTCCACCCTGCGCCCGATCACGCCGGCCCCGATGGGGCCCCGCTGCTCGATCTCCCCACCAGGCGCCTGCGTCTGGGGCGTCCGGTGCCCCGTCCGCGGATCCGGGGTCACCCGCCGCTGCGACTCCACGGCCTCTTGACCCTCATACGGGTGCTCGGCGTACGAGCGCGCAGGCGACTCATACGCCGGGGCTTCGTCTTCATCGACCAGACCCAGATAGAACAGGGTCTTCTGCCACATGCTCGCCATAACCTCAGCCTTGGTACTCCTCGAACGCGCCAAAGATAGCCCGTCCGACCCGCAAGATGGTTGCACCTTCCTCTACGGCGACCTCAAAATCGTCCGTCATCCCCATCGACAGTTCGGTCAGACCCGGGTGATCGCCTGCCAATCCCTCCCGGAGGAGCGCCATCGCCCGGAACAACGGCCGGGATTCCTCCGGTGACTGGGCCAGCGGGGGCATGGTCATCAGACCCGCGACATCCAGGCCCAGTTCGACGGCGGCCTCCACCAGACCTGCCGCTCCTTCCGGGGCCACGCCGGCCTTGTTGGGGTCGCCCCCGATGTTCACCTGGACGAGCACCGGAGGCCCCGGCCCCGGCCCCTTCGCCCAGTAGCGGGCCAACTCGGGCCGGTCCAATGAGTGCAAGAGAGTGACGATCGGCCGCACCTTTCGCACCTTGTTCCCCTGCATCCTGCCGATCATGTGCCAGCGGGCATCGCCCGGCAGTAGCTCCACACCGGCCACCAGGCCCGCCTCCCGGTTCTCGCCGAAGTCCCGGTGCCCTGCGTCGTAGGCGGCCCGGATTGCTCCGGGTGTGGCCGTCTTGGTGACCGCGACCAAACGAACCTCATCCGGGTCACGGCCCACCCGCTCTGCTGCAGCAGCCATCCGGTCCAGAATCTCGTTCAGGCCAACCATGCCACCGCCACCTGACGCTCCTCGGTCTTATCCCTCCGGTACGAGTAGTAGCCGCCCCCACAATATGTGCACACGTCTGAAGTCCACACCTCGAGGCCTTCCAACTGCCCGATGATCGCCTCGAGCAGGTCCACGCTGCCGGTGCCCCAGGTGGTGCTGCGCTCCAGTCCCGGGAACCGGGCGACGACTTCCGGCCCCACTTCGAAACAGCACGCCCCTATCCCGGGCCCAACTGCGGCACGGACCGGGGCGACACCGGCCGTGGCCATCGCCTCCTTCAGTGCGGTGACGGT
>CBDUUY010000348.1:0-2039 GCA_965370535.1 uncultured bacterium | reverse complement strand
CCGGAATGGTTCTGACCCCGGCCCTCTACGGGTGGCTCAGGGGATGAGCCCTCCGTAGGGGATGCCCGTCAGGTGATACATCTCGCGGTCGAAGGTGGTCAGGTCGTCGATGGTGAACTGGCCGAGGCCGGTGTGGCCGCACGCCCCGGCCATCACGGACATCAGATCGGTCGCGGCCTCCAGGAATCGTTGGAGTCGGGCCGCCGCCTCTTCCACCGGCAGGCGTGCCCGCAGGTGCTCCTGCTGGGTGGCGATGCCGACCGGGCAGTTGTTGGTGGCACACGCCCGCATGCCCACGCACCCGATGGCCTGCATCGCCGCATTTGAGATGGCCACGGCATCGGCCCCCAACGCCAGTGCCTTGGCGAAGTCGGTGTGGGTGCGGAGGCCACCGGTGATGATGAGCGTCACATCGTGCTTGCCACGGGCGTCGAGGTGGCGCCGTGCCCTGGCCAGGGCGGGGATGGTCGGCACCGAGATGTGGTCTCGGAACAACGCAGGGGCCGCCCCGGTGCCACCACCGCGGCCGTCCAGGATGATGTAGTCGACGCCGATGTCGAGTGCAGCGTCGATGTCGTCCTCGACGTGCTGGGCCGACATCTTGACCCCAATGGGGATGCCGCCGGTGGCCCGGCGGACGTCGTCTGCGATCCGCCGGAACCCATCGGTGCCTTCGATAGCGGTGAAGCGGGCCGGTGAGATCGCCGTCTGCCCCGACTCGAGGCCGCGCACATCGGCGATCCTGTCGGTGACTTTGCTGCCGGGGAGATGGCCCCCCGTCCCGGTCTTGGTGGCCTGGCCCAGTTTGAAGTGGAAAGCCTGTGCCATGGCGGCTTTCTCCAACGACCAACCGAACATGCCGGATGCCAACTCGTAGAAGTAACGGGAGTTGGCGGCCTGTTCCTCGGGCAGCATGCCGCCCTCCCCCGAGCAGGTGCCGGTGCCCGCCATCTCGGCGCCTCTGGCCAGTGCCAACTTGGCCTCCTCGGAGAGAGCCCCGAAACTCATGTCTGAGACGAGGAGAGGGATCTCCAGGTGGAGGGGTCGTTCGGCGGATGGCCCGATCACCACTCCGGTCGTGATGGGGACATCGTCGAGTTGCGGTGTCGTGGCGAGTTGGGCCGTGACGAACTGGATGTCGTCCCAGCGGGGCAAGTCCCGGCCGGGAACACCCATCGACACGACCGGCCCGTGTGAGCCGTATTCGGCGAGGCCCTGTTCGGCCAGGTTCCGGATGAGGCCGACATGGGGTTCATCGGGGGTGCCGTGAGGGTCCTGGTAGGCGCCCTGGTAGGCGTCCCGGTCGTACGGCTGCGGGTGCTCGCGTTCCCACTCCTCGATCTCCGCGAGGTCTACGAGGAGGTAGTCACCCTCGATCCAGGAAGTGAAGAGGTGCAGTCGCTCGTCGGTGTTGTAGCTGGACACGCCGGTGAGGTACTCGTAGTCCCAGCCGTGCAGGCCGCAGATCAGGTCCTTGCCCTGGACCCGTCCGTCGGCCATCAGGGCGCCGCGATGCAGGCAGCGCCCGTACAACACCGAGTGATCGTCACCGGACCGGACGATCACCAGGTCTACGTTGCCCACGACGGCCCCGACCGGTTGCCGATCGGGGAGTTCGCTCCAGGTTGCGATGCGATGCTCCGGCACGCCGTGGACCCTAGCGACGGCCGCCAGGGATCTGATGACTGGGTTTCCTGTCGGCGAGCCCCGCTTGTGGATGTCCCCCCGGCTGCCGGGTCGGGTCACCATTCCACCGGCACACCCCTGGTTCGCAGGTGGAGGTGTCCTGATCTGTTCCCTTGCCTCAGGGAGCGGTCACACCTTCAGGGAAGGCCGCCGTCTCGGTTGCTCCCCCCTGGTGGGGGAGCGGATGGGCCGGAGGCCCGTCGTGGGGGGGAAGCCGGGAGAGGTGAGCAAGCCCTCTCGGTTCTCGTTGGCGGTACCCCCCATCGACCTCGGCTTCGCCTCGGCCACTTCCCCCACAAGGGGGGAAGGACTTCGTGAGACAGAGCCGTATGCGATATTGGCACCGTCCCTCA
>CBDUUY010000347.1:0-2046 GCA_965370535.1 uncultured bacterium | reverse complement strand
CACACTCTCGAGATCGTCCCGGGTCGAACCCGAGTCGGGCACATCCGGCCGCTGTACGAATGTTTCGAGAGCCGCAATGACCAACTCCCCCTTGTTGCGGTATCGGCGGTAGATGGTGGCCTTGCCCACACCGGCCTCGGCCGCCACAGCCTCGACCGACATCCCGGCGTAACCCTCGGCCTTGAGCAGTTTGATCGCTGCCTCGAGGATGGCCCGGTCGGCCGCGGTGCTGCGCGGCCGGCCGGGATTTGAAGACGGGCGTGTCGTCACAGACCTCACGCTACCTCCAGGACCGCCTCGGCCTCATCACCGGCGGGCGATTCGGCCTCCATCGGCTCATGGTCCGCCGGCAGATACCTGTGGACGACCACGGCGCCGATGGCCGCAGCGACGGCGGCCACCATCACGGCGATGCCGAGGCCGTCCATGAACGCCAATCGGGCGGCGCCGGTGAGGGCCTCTCCGGCCGCAGCGGGGAGTTGAGCGGCGACCTGGATCGCTCCGCCGACGGAGTCGCCCGCAGCCTCCGCTGCCTCCGCAGGCAGGCCCGTCACGACATCGGCCATCTGACTCGAATACACGCTGTTGAGCGCCGAGCCGATGATGGCGATGCCCAGAGCGCCGCCGACCTGCCGGGTGACGTCGTTCATCGCCGACCCGACACCCGCCTTGGCCTCGGGGACCGCCCCCATCACCGAATCGGTGGCGGGAGCCATGACGTTGCCCATGAAGAAGGCCATCAGGACGATCACCCCACCGACGAGCCAGTAGGTCGTATCGGGTGTCCACAGCGCCGCCGAACCGACGACGACACCGAGTCCGATCGACCCCATCGTCACCACCTTGGTGGTTCCGAATCGGCGGACCAGTGCGTGGCTGCGACCTGCACCCAGGGCAACCCCAACGGCGAGTGGCGCCGTCCGCAGGCCCGCCTCCAGGGCTGTGTAGCCCTGCACGAACTGCAGGTACTGGGTGAGCAGGAAGAGCGAACCGAATAGCGCAAAGAATGCGATCGAGATCGCGGCCATACCCGCAGAGAACCGCTTGTTGCGGAAGAACGCCAGATCGAGCATCGGGTCTTTGGTGTGCAACTCGCGGAAGGCAAACCCTGCTCCGAGGATCACCGATCCGAAGAATCCGGCCAGCACCAATGGATCGGTCCATCCGCGGGACGGCGCCTCGATGATTCCATAGACCAGAGCCGACACCGCGCCCATCGACAGGAAGGCACCGGGGAGGTCGAGAGCGTGACGCACCGGATCACGGCTGTCGGGCACCAGGTAGGCCCCCAGGGCGAGGGCGATCAGCACCACCGGCACGTTGATCAGGAACACGGAACCCCACCAGAAGTTCTCCAGCAGCAGTCCACCGAGCAGTGGCCCCAAGCCGATTCCGCTGCCGGCGACTGCGGCCCAGATGGCGATTGCCCGGCCCCGCTCCTCCCTGGGGAAGATGTCCACGATGATCGACAGCGTGGCGGGCATGATCAGTGCTCCGCCGATTCCCATCAGGGCGCGGGCCGCGATCAATTCCGAGGCGGACCCTGCATTGGCCGCCCAGAAACTGGTGACCCCGAAGATGACGAGTCCGCTCGCCAGTGCCTTGGCACGACCGAAACGATCGCCGAGGGCGCCCATTGCCAGGAGCAATCCGGCGAAGACGACAATGTAGGAGTCCACCATCCACTGCAACTGCGACGCCGAAGCATCAAAAGCGCGCTGCAGGCTCGGTAGAGCCACGTTGAGGATCGTGTTGTCGAGCCCGATGATGAGCAGGCTGAGGGATAGTACCGCCAGGGTGGCCCACCGCCTCCGGTACTTGGTGTCGCCCGAGGGCTTCATGGTGTTCTCCTGGAGTTAGTAACGAAACGAAACCGTATCGTATCAGATATCCCGAGAGACAGAAACCCGCCTTGAGGGTCCCCCCTTGAAGACCCTGATCGGCCGGGAGACTCCCCCATCCCACAGGAACCAAACCACCGGTTGGTTACGTCTTATCGCCGAACACCTCACAGGAGCCGACACCATGCTTTTCCGTCTCGCCGCG
>CBDUUY010000346.1:0-2057 GCA_965370535.1 uncultured bacterium | reverse complement strand
GAACCAGACGCGAATCGACAAAGACCCGTAAACGAATACTGACCCACGCTCCTAGCCGACGGTCGGGCTACAACTCGACCAGCAGGTTTGAAGCGGCTGACGATCCAGAGCCCGTGACGTGATTCAACCACCGGATCTACGGCGGGTCGCGGGTCGCGGCGACGTCACACTGCGCCACTGGCCCGGGCAGACCGCCTCATCCGGCCGGTTCGGCCACCTCTATCACCACGATCCAGGCCTGCTTGCGGAGCCGCGGGAATCTGGCGAACAGCCACTTGTCGGTGCGGGCCACCCGCTGCTCCAAGCGGCCGAACCAGGGCCGCTTCCGGAACGGCACGACCCCCAGTGACACCAGGGCGAAGAACCGATGTTGGGCCACGCCGAACCCCTCGCCGATCACCTCGAGGTCGGAGATCTTCAGCGGGTGCTCGTCCACCGTCCGCATCGACGGCGACAGCTTGCGGTACAGGTTGATCAGCAGATTGTGTCCCAGTGGCTCCAGGAACACCGCGTGGCCGCCGGGCCGCAATACCCTGGCCACCTCCGCTGGGACGGCCCCAATATCGAGGTGGTGCAGAATCCCGGTCCCGCACACCAGGTCGAAGGAGTCGTCGGGAAAGGCTAATGCCTCGGCGTCCATCCGCTCGAAGCGGATCGTCGCGCCGCCCGACGACTCGGGGATTCGCTCGGTCGCCATGGCGATTGCCATCTCGGAGATGTCTATACCGGTGACGCTGCGGGCCACGTCGCCCAGGTACCAGGCTGCGCCTCCCCGCCCACACCCGTACTCGAGCACGTCCCCGTCCCTGGCATGCCTCTCCACCAGCCCCCGATAATGCGCCCGCGCCGAGCGGGCGGCGACGTAGAACTTGGAGGCACGCTCTCTAGCCCCTTTGGCGTAGCAGTGGTCGTGGAACTCCTGCTCGCGTTCGATCCTGCCGTCCACGTTCCCAGGCTACGCCTGTTCACGGGCAGCGTCAGATGGACGGCGATGCATCACCCGACTATCTCAAGGTTGGAGGCCGCCTCAGCGCGGTCGCTCTACAGCCGAACCGTCTGACACTCTCCCCAGTCACCACCAGGGACCCGTCGGCTGACACCACCACACCCGGGCAACTGCTCTCTCACCGACAACATGAATCACCTCCGGTTCGCGCCCCATATTCCCCGCTCGCTGGGTAAATCACATGTTGCAGCGGTGCATGCCAGCACCGCCGACCGAACGCCTCCATCTACCGGAACATCAGGTGACGTCGCCTCACCGTGGGGAGCCGTGCCTTCACTCATCGAGGTGCAGAAGATATTGCATCACTGCATGGCTGCGAATGAATCGGAGTCTCGCGTCAATGGCGAGCCTATCCACCTTGCTCTCATCGTTCCAGGTCCGCAGCCGTCGGTGTGCGATGCGGGGCGGATCTCGGAGGTCGTCCGGCTCAGAACGTCTTCAGCAGGCGCTCCTGGATGTCACCGAAGTCGGCGGCGTCGAAGCAGTAGCGCATTGTCTGGAAACGGCCCCGGAACTCGGCCACTGCTTCGGCAGTGCCCGGTTCATCCCTGATGGCAGCGGCAAACAACCCGGCGAACTCCTCGAAGTCGGCCTCATCCATCCCGAACCGGGTCATCTCCGCAACCCCCATTCGCAGCCCCGAGGATACCGTGAAGCCCTCATCGTCGGGCAGTGCCTGGTAGTTGACGATGATGTTGCGCTCCTCGAGCAGACGGGCCACCGATGCCCCTCTGGCGGGCCCCACAGCCACGATCACTTGGTGGGTCTCCGTGTAGTCCACCGCGGGGTCGCCCTGCACATCAAGGCCTTCGGCGGCCAGGGCCACGGCGAACGCCTTGGCATTCCCGATCACCTTTGGCTGGTACTCGTCCTTGAAAGTGTTCATCTCGACGGCGGCGAGCAGCAGGCCAACCAGGGTCCCGAGGTGATGGTTGCTGACCATGCCGGGGAACGCCCTCCTCCGGATCGCCTTCCACAGGTCGTAGCCGGGGGTGTCCTCTGCGAAGTTCCCGGCCACCACACCACGCTGTGAGCCGAAGAAGGTCTTGTG
>CBDUUY010000345.1:0-2061 GCA_965370535.1 uncultured bacterium | reverse complement strand
GAACAGATCCTGGAGGGGGCTCCCGCCGACGTGTTCGCTTCGGCCAACCTCGAGAACATGTCACTCGTCGCCGAAGGTGGGGGAGTGACGGGCAGCCCGACCCCGTTTGCCCGCAACCAGATGCAGATCGGCGTCCCGTCCGGGAACCCGGCCGGAGTGACCGGCCTCGACGACTTCGCCAGGAGCGAACTGCTGATCGGGCTCTGCGCCAAACAGGCGCCCTGCGGAACCTTTGCACGCCGGGTATTGGCGGCCGCAGGCATCGAACCCATCATCGACACCGATGAACCCAACGTGCGGTTCCTCCTCACCAAGATAGAGGTCGGGGAACTCGACGCCGGATTGGTCTACCGAACCGATGTCACCTCCACAGACCAGGTGGACGGCATCGACATCCCCGCCGAATGGAACGTGGACGCGGTTTACCCGATAGCGGTGCTGGCCGGAGCGGGTAATCCCGAAGCGGCGGCCGCCTTCATCGGATTTGTCCTATCCCCCGAGGGTGCAGCCATCCTGTCCGCGCACGGATTCCTGATGCCGTGAAACACACGTTGCTCCGCAACCGCACCTCACGGCCCCCGCTGATCCTGATCCCGTTCGCCACCGTGGGTCTCGCCATCTTCCTGATCCCGCTGATCGGGATGCTCTCGAGGACCCCGTGGTCACGACTCGGGTCGCTGCTCACCGGCCCCATCGTCACTGAGGCGCTGAGACTGTCCCTGATCAGTTCGATAGCGGCGGCGATCATCGCCCTGCTGATCGGGGTTCCGCTGGCCTGGATCCTGGCCAGGGTCGAGTTCCCGGGCAGGTCACTGATGCGGGGCCTGGTGATGCTCCCGATGGTGCTGCCCCCCGTGGTGGGCGGTGCGGCGTTGCTGTATGCATTCGGCCGACGCGGCCTGGTGGGCGAAGCCGTCTACGAGGCGACCGGCTTTCTGCTGCCGTTCTCCCTGTGGGGAGTGATCCTGGCCAATGTGTTCATCGCCACGCCATTCCTGGTGGTCACCGTCGAGGGGGCTCTCCGCAACCTCGACCCCCGGTACGAATCCGCAGCCGCCGTGCTGGGCGCGGGGCGCTGGCGGGTGTTCCTGAGGGTCACCCTGCCGATGATCGGGCCGTCCCTCGCCGCCGGAACCCTGCTCGCCTGGGCCAGGGCGCTCGGCGAGTTCGGAGCCACCATCACCTTCGCGGGCAACCTCCAGGGGAGCACCCAGACGATGCCGCTGGCCGTCTTCGTGGCCCTGGAACAGGACCGCGACACCGCCGTCGCCCTCAGCCTGGTGCTGGTGGCCGTCTCCCTGGCGGTCCTGGTCATGCTCCGCGATCGCTGGTGGGGCACCTCATGAACGGAGCAGGCCTCGATGCCCGGTTCGTGGTGCGCCGTTCGCAGGAGTTCCGCCTCGAACTCGACTTGCAGGTCGAGGCGGGGACCACCGTGGCTCTGCTCGGCCCCAACGGATCCGGCAAATCAACGGCCGTCTGGGCTCTGGCAGGGGTCCTCCCCGTCGATGGAGGGCGGGTGGCCCTCGCCGGCCGGATACTGGACGATCCGTCAGACGGTGTCTTTGTGCCACCTGAGGAGCGCCGCAGGGGAGTGGTCTTCCAGGATGTGCTCCTGTTCCCCCATCTCACCGTTGCAGACACCGTGGCCTTCGTACTGCGGCCGGGCACGAAGACACGACGGGAGGCCACCGGGGCTGCTGCGGATTGGCTCGACCACTTCGGCCTCGGTGATCTCGCCCTGCTCCGGCCGTCACAACTCTCCGGGGGACAGGCACAGCAGGTGGGGCTCGCCAGGGCCCTGGCGGCCGGTCCCGACCTTCTGCTGCTCGACGAACCGCTGTCGTCACTCGATGTGGGCACCCGCGCCCAGGTTCGGCGCACGCTGACCGAACATCTCCAGTCCTTTGCAGGGCCGCGGCTGCTGATCACCCACGACCCGACCGAGGCATTTCTGATGGCGGACCGGGTGGTCGTCGTCGAGGACGGAGCCGTGACTCAGACCGGGACGGCCGACGAGATACGCCGTCATCCCAGGACCGCCTACGCCGCCGACCTGGC
>CBDUUY010000344.1:0-2065 GCA_965370535.1 uncultured bacterium | reverse complement strand
TCCTGCTTCATCGCCGGTTGAGTGTCCCCGCAGGGAAGGGTCCCGGCTTCATCGGGGCCCTTCCCTAAAATCGCCACCATGCGCCCTCACAAGATCCTTGTCGTAGACGACGAAGCCAACATCCGTCGCATCATCACGTCCTACCTCCGCAGCGACGGATTCGAGGTCGCCGAGGCATCCGACGGCGAAGCGGCGCTCGCCGAGTTCGACCGCACCTCCCCCGACCTGGTGCTGCTCGATGTCATGATGCCCGGCCTCGATGGCATCGACGTGCTTCGAGAACTGCGCCGCCGCTCCGACGTCTACATCATCATGCTGACGGCCCGCGCCGAGGAGACCGACAGGGTCATCGGCCTGACCGTGGGTGCCGACGACTACGTCACCAAGCCGTTCGGCGCCAAGGAACTGGTCGCCAGGGTCAAGGCGGTGCTGCGCCGCCAACGGGGTACCGCCCCCGCCGGCCGGCACACGGGGCGGACGGAACTCTCCGGCCTCACCGTTGATGTGGAACGCCACGAGGTGCTCAAGGACGGGGAACCGGTCACTCTGACGGCTCTGGAATTCGAACTGCTGGCCACCATGGTCGCTTCGCCCGGCCGGGTGTTCAGCCGACACCAGTTGCTGGAGCGTGTATGGGGTTGGGATCACGTCGGCGACGACCGGGTGGTGGACGTGCACATCCGCAAACTGAGAAAGGCACTGGATGACGACGCATCGGACCCGCGGTTCGTCGCCACCGTGAGGGGCGTCGGCTACAAGGTGATCGATCCCCGATGAGACGGCGCAGCCTGGCGTTCCGGCTCCTGATGGCCAACCTGGCGGTGGTCATCGTCGGGGCCGCCGCCATGTTTGCCACGGCGCGGCTGATCGGCCCCCAGTTGTTCGGCACCGAGGTCCAGGAGATCGGGCAGCGCTACGGGTGGAACCAGACCGGCCGTGGATCCGGCAGAGCCGAAGCAGTGGAGCTGCAAGGAGAGCACATCGAGGCCGAACTCAACGATGCGTACTCCGGGTCGTTGACGATGGCGCTCGCCGTTGCTCTGGGAGTCGGGGCCCTGGCCAGCGCAGGGGCCGCTGCGCTCGTTTCGCGGCGGTTGCTCCGGCCTCTGAATCGCATGCGGGGTGCCGTCAGGAGCATGGCCGAAGGCCACTACGACCAAAAGGTGCCCGAACCCAGGGAGATCGAACTGGCCGACCTCGCCGACGATGTCAACGCTCTGGGATCGGCCCTGGCCATCACAGAGGAACGGCGCGCCCGATTGGTGTCGGATCTCTCCCATGAGTTGCGGACTCCCATCACTTCCCTGGATGGTTTCGTCGAGGGATTGGAGGACGGGGTGTTCACAGCCGAGCCCGAGATCCTGGCCGCCATGCGGGGCGAGACCCGCAGGCTCAGGCGCCTGGCCTCCGACCTCGGCGCCCTCTCGCGGGCCGATGAGGAGGCCTTCGATCTGCAAACGCAGGAGGCCGATCTCGGCTCGGTGGCGACTGCAGCCGCCCGCGGCTTGACCGCCGCGTTCACCTCGGCCGGGGTGAGACTCGACATCGCAGAGCTTCCGGACCTACCGGTCGCGATAGACATCGACAGGATGGTGCAGGTATTCACCAACCTGCTCCGCAACGCCCTTCAGCACACCCCACAGGGGGGCACGGTCGGACTGGCCGCCGGCCACCGGGAGAGCTCAGCCGAGGTGACGATCACCGATTCCGGCGAGGGCATCGCCGCAGATCACCTCGATCGAGTCTTCGATCGGTTCTTCCGCATAGACGAAGGTCTCCCAACGGCAGGCGGCGCCGGCATCGGACTCACCATTGCCCGGAGCATCGCCAGGGCACACGGCGGCGATGTCACCGCGGCGTCGGCCGGACCCGGCAAAGGGTCCACCTTCGTGGTCACCATCCCTCTTCGACCCTAATTGGTGGTCCGTCGGGGGTTCTGATGACCGGGTCTTCTGTTCGGCGAGTCGCTCCCTCTGGACGTCCGCCCGGCTGCAGGGTCGGGTCACCATCCGACCGGGACACCACCAGCCCACAGATGGGGACCCCTTGATTTGTTCCCCTCCCT
>CBDUUY010000343.1:0-2098 GCA_965370535.1 uncultured bacterium | reverse complement strand
GAACCGTGACCCACCGCTCAGTCACGGCGTTATGGGGTATGGAGATGAGCAGTGTGCGATTGCTCAAGGCTCATTGGGGGCTCCCTCGAGTGGTTCCGGCGGGATCCGGCGGCAGGACCGCTCATCGCCCTGTGTCAATGGTCAGTGGGTTCTGCCCGGTGGCGGCCGGTAGAACTGCCCACCGGTGGCCATCAGGGTTGCCCGCTGGTGGCCGGCAGGACTGCCCGGTCAGGTGGTGAGTGGTGTTACCCCCTTCCCTCCGGTGGCTTGGGTGAGACGGATGGAGTCGCCGGTGGTGGCGACGAGGTGGGCGTGGTGCATGAGCCGGGCGGCGGCGGCACCGGCGATGAAGGCGGCCTCGTTGATGGCGATCCGGGTGGAGACGACGTTGGGTCCTCCGACCGCTCCGTCGACGCGTACGAACACCACGCCGGGGAACTCTGCGGCCACTTCGGCTAGTGCGTCTTCGAAGCCGAAACCGACTGCGAGGACGAGGGCGTTGCCGGCGGCGAGCTCACGCAATCCGGCGGCGAGTTCCTCGGGCCAATGGAAGGTGACCTCGGCGCCGAAATCGGCCGTCGCCCGGTCTGCTCCGGCCGCCAGGGCGGTCTGGGTGGCTTCGGCGGTGCCGGGGGCGATAGCGATCCCCATTGCGATCGGCTCCGGGGTGGGTTCAGAGGTGGGCGCTGCCGTGGTGGGCGGGGTGCTCGTGGTGATAGTGGGCGGGGTCGTCGTAGCCGCCGGTTCCGGCTCGGTGGTGGTAGCTGCAGCGGTGGATGTCGGGCTCTCGGCGGCGGTGGTGCTCCCGGCATCGTCGCCTCCGCACCCGGCGACCAGGAGGCACATAGCGATGAGGATCGTCAACAGTCCTCGGCGGTTTCTGGGTGTTCCATCCCTCACGTCGCACTCTCCTTCTTGAAGCGCCCGGGTGCTTGCCGAACGGTCGGAAATCGTCCCTGAACGGCCGATGGCCATTGACTGCTTGCCATCACCGCCGACACCAGCACCGTCAGCACGAAAAGGTGCTTGCGTACGGGACTTCCCCATGGCGCATCGGTTGCTGCCCATGCTGGGGCGAAGTGCGGATGGAGGCCCGGGCCGGAAGGCCCATTCCCGAGGGATGACGGTGCGGTGGGGGGGCGGGCTGTGGATCCGCCTCGCCTTGTGGTTCGGCGTGGATGGGGGAGGTTTGGGGTGCGGGCTCCCGGAGGACTCTTGAACGCCGATCAACGTCCGAGGGAGATCGCAGTCGCCCCGGGCTCAGCTATGTCATCACATGCTCCAGGAACACTCCTGAGTACCGGGGCACTTGGGGGAGGCTCTTTTGGGCCCCTGTTGAACACCGCCGTCCCCGGTTCGGCAGGAATTGCCGTGCTGTGGCCGCCTGGTCGTGAGCACAAGGCGTCATCGGGTTGGTGCCGGTGTTGAGACGCCTCGCAGACGACCCGACACCACACTTCCGCCGCTCGTCTTATGGCGCTGGGGCCGGTTCGGCTTCTCGTTCCGGCACCGGGGCCGGCACTGTCTGTCGCTCCGGGATGGGTTCTTCGATGGGCTCCCGGACCGGTTCCGGTTCGACCTGGATCACTCGTTTCTGTTCCCCGATGTCCATAGCATCTGCTCCTTCTGTTCTGCCCGGGTGAAGAATTCCAGCACCTCGGGGATGGCCGGTGATCCCGTCGGGATTCGTCGGGGCTCGCGGTGCCGTTTGTCACCTCGTGCCGCCCCCATCGGATCTCTGAACAGGTCGGCGACCCATTCATCGTCGTCGGAGATCAGGATCTCGCTGTTCTTCAGCAGGGCCGCCGCCGTCACCCGTGCGTGCTGGCCCCGGTACCCCTCTTCGTGTTCGATCACCTTGCCGCTCAGCGCCGTCAGCCCCACAACGATGCCGATTGTGCCCTCCGACCTCCGCCACTCCTGGGACCGCAGCAGCGCGGCCGGGTCCTTGAGGGCATAGATCCCACACGGCGGATGTCCGCAACGGCCATCGGTGTGTGGCACCTGGCCGTCATCGACCCCGGCGGCACCGCCGCAGCGGGCCTCTAGGAAGCTGTTGATTAATGGGGCGGGGTTTGGTGCTCGCGTTCGTGGGCTT
>CBDUUY010000342.1:0-2108 GCA_965370535.1 uncultured bacterium | reverse complement strand
TGGCGGCTCGCTTCCCCGGCTTCTCCATCGAGCATGTGCGGCGGGAGGAGAACACCGTCGCCGACGCCCTGGCCAACGCTGCCCTGGACGCATGATCCTGTGACATCTCGGGCCGGCTGCTCCGGCCGTCTGCGGCGCATACAGGGATTACGGCTTGGGTCTTCGTCTAGCGCCGACGGGGAGGCCGCCGGCGGCTCCCATCGTCGAGCCGATCGACACTGGGCCAATCGACAACTGATTCGGAGCCCATCGGTTGCCCGCCCCGGTTGCCACAGCTAAATGGCGGCCTTGGCCCTGGCCCTCTGCACCATGCGATAGGCCACGAACAGCAGGATCGCGGCGAACGACCTCTGCAGGATCAGACCGTCGATGGCCAACGCCGACCACGCGCCGATCGCCCCACCCGCCAGACCCCCGGCTCCCAGGGCCAGCGCCGTGGGCCAATCCACCCGGCCCGCCCTGCTGTGGACCCAGGCGGCCACCGCCGTGGTGGGAACGATCACCGCCAGAGAGGTCGCCTGTGCCTCGTGCTGGGCGAAGCCGAACAGAGTGACCAGCGCCGGGACGAACACGACCCCTCCGCCGATACCGAGCATCGCCGCCAGGGTGCCGGCCGCCAGTCCGATCGCCACAAATCCCAGGCCGTCGAGCATGTCGATGGTCTGAGACCCGACGACTCCGGCATCCCCGTCCCCTCCTTGCAGGGCCATGCGGGTGGCAGCCACGAGCACGATCACGACGAAGGCCCTGGCCAGCCACAACTCAGGGATCCTCGAGATGAACCGCGCCCCGAGGAAGGCTCCGGTGATTCCGCCGACGAGGATCAGGGCGGCGGCATCCCCGTGGACCTTCCCCTCGATGGCCAGGGGCACCACCGCTGCGCCCGCCGATGCCACGATTGCGGCCACCGAGGTGGCGTGGGCCCTGTGCTGGGGCATCGACATCAGCAACACCATGCCGGGGACCATCACCAGGCCGCCACCGACCCCGAACATGCCGCCGAACACCCCGGCGGCGATGCCCAGCAGCACGGCGGTGGAAGTGCGGGCCACCTGGTCAGCCGAGATTTCGGAGGGTGGGGAGCACTTGGTCGCCGAGCATGCGTATGGTCGCCTCCTGATCGAGCGATGTGATCTGGAAGGCGACGATGTCGGCGTGGACCTCGGTGATCAGTTCGCTATAGGTTTCAACGATCTCCTCGGGGCCCGCCACCAGCGAGTAGCTTCCCAGCACCTCATCGCGCGGTAGCTCGTCGGCGCGTTCTCGCAGATCCTGGGGATCCACCGCCTGCAGTCGGCCCGGAGCCCGCAGGCCCCGCCACGACCTGAGTGCCTCCCAGGCATCATCCTCGGTGGAGGCGAGAACCGACCAACGGGTCGCCAGGATGCGGGGAGCGGGGCGCCCGGCAGCGGTGGCCGCTTTCCCCGCAGGCCCGATCACCCTTTCGAAAGTGTCGGCAGGCACCTTGACACTGGTGATGATGCCCTGTGCCTTCTGGGCTGCCAATGCAGCCGACTTGGGGCCGCCGGCCGCCATGAAGATCGGCACCTCTCCGATCGGTGGGCTGTAGAGCATGGCGCGGTCGGTCGTGTAGTACTCGCCGTCGAACGTCAGTTTCTCGCCGTCGAGGAGGCGGCGCATGATCTCGAGAGCCTCCCCCATCCGGGCCGCCCTCTCGGCGTACTTCGGGAAGGCGTATCCGAGCGGTCCCTCGTTGAGGTTCTCGCCGGTGCCTACCCCGAGGTCGAAGCGCCCCCCGGAAAGGCGATCGAGAGTGGCGGCCGCCTGGGCGACCACAGCAGGGTGGAACCGGAACAGGGGAGTGGTGACGCCTGTGGTGATCCTGACCCGTTCGGTGGCCTGCGCCATCGCACCGATGGTCGAGAAGGCGAATCCGGCGGAGCCGTGGTCATCCACCCACGGGTGGAAGTGCTCGGAGACCAGCAGGCCATCGAAGCCGGCGTCCTCGGCGAGGGTGGCGTGGCGGACCAGAGTCTCGGGCTGCCACTGCTCGTGGCCGCAGAAGTAGTAGAAGTCGGTCACCTGGTTCCTTTCGCCGTGTCGCCCGGGTGTAGCCACCCATGATCGCGTAATGCCGCCCGCAACCC
>CBDUUY010000341.1:0-2120 GCA_965370535.1 uncultured bacterium | reverse complement strand
GAGGAGATCGCAGTGGCGGGGGTGTTCTTGATCAAATCGGCGTTGGTGAAATCCGAGGGTGGGGGGGACTGAGATGCATCGACTGGTCGAGCTCTCCCTCGCTCACCGTCTGGTGGTGATACTGCTGGCGGTGCTCCTGATCGCCGCCGGATGGATGTCTTTCCGCCAGCTGCCCATCGACGCCTTCCCAGATGTGACCAACATTCAGGTGACTGTGATCTCTCAGGCCGCGACCCTGTCGCCGCTCGAAATCGAGCAGCTCGTGACCTACCCCATCGAGCAGTCGTGTGCGGGTCTTCCGCACTCGACCGAGGTGCGTTCGCTCTCCAAGTTCGGTCTCTCGATGGTCACCATTGTTTTCGAGGACGGGACCGACATTTACTTTGCCCGCCAGCTGGTCCTCGAACGCATTTTCTCGGTGCAGGGCGAGCTGCCCGAGGGCACCACCAGCAACCTTGGGCCCATCTCGACCGGTCTCGGTGAGGTCTTCCAGTACACCCTGGAGAGCCCGGACCGGGACCTGATGGAGCTGCGTACGCTCCAGGACTGGGTGTTGCGGCCCATTCTCCGCACCGTGCCGGGTGTTGCCGGCGTTGACTCGTTCGGGGGCTATGTCCGTCAGTTCCACGTTGTGGCCGATCCCATGGCACTGCGTCAATATGGGATTGGCCTCGGGGAGCTCGCGGCGGCCGTGGCGGCCAATAATGGGGTCGCCGGCGGTGCCTTTGTCGAACGGGGCGGCGAGCAGTTCGTGGTTCGCGGAGACGGCTGGATCAGAAACCGCGAAGACCTCGAAAGCACGGTGGTCGCGTACCGCAACAACGTGCCGGTCCTGCTCCGGCAGGTGGCCGAAGTGGAGTTCGCACCCGAGATCCGTCAGGGCGCTATCAGCCGAGACGGTCGTGGCGAGACAGTAGCCGGCATCGTGCTCATGCTGCGCGGTGGGTCGGGCCGTGACGTGGTGGACGGGGTGCGGGAGAAGCTCGAGTTGGCTCGGCAGTCGCTGCCGCCGGACGTGGAAATTGTGCCCTTTTACGATCGCAACGAGCTGGTGACCACGGCCCTCGGCACCGTGCGGGGCGCGCTGCTGCAGGGTGCCATGCTGGTGCTGTTGGTTCTGCTCTTCTTCATGGGCCACTTCCGATCGTCGGTACTGGTGGCGCTGCAGCTGCCGATGGCGGCTCTCGCCACCTTCCTCGTGATGGGTCTCTTCGGCATGTCGCTCAATCTCATGACCCTGTCCGGGCTCGCCATCGCCATCGGCATGCTCGGCGACGGCGCCATTGTGCTTGTGGAGAACGCGGTCCGGCTGCTTGCGCGTCCGAAGGACGCTGAACGGGAACGTTGCGGCCTGATGTGCCAGGCGGCCACCGAGGTGGCTCGGCCCGTAACCTTTGGTGTGGCGGTGATCATCGTGGTGTTCATCCCGATCGCGTCGCTGCAGGGCGTGGAGGGCAAGATGTTCGCGCCGCTGGCCTATACCATTGGCATCGCCCTCGGCTGTTCTCTGATACTAACCATGACCGTCATTCCCGTTCTTGGGTCGTTGATCCTCAAACCGGTGCCGGTCTTCGGCGGTGGGAAGATCCCTCACCCGGCGGATGTGGTGCGGAGGATATACAGGCCCCAGCTCCGTTGGGCGCTCGACCACCCGTGGATCGTCCTGGGTACCGCGGCCGGGCTGCTCGTGGTGGCCGGCGCGCTGGTGCCGACGTTGGGCACCGAGTTCCTGCCGACCATGGACGAAGGCTCGATCGTCGTGCAGCCGTTTCAGATCCCTTCGGTCTCGCTCGAGCAGTCGTTGAAGACCGTGGAGCTGATCGAAAAGACCATCATGGAGTTGCCTGAGGTCCGGCATGTTGTGAGCCGCACCGGCCGTTCGGACATCTCGTCGGACCCCATGGGAGTCGGTGAAAGCGATACCTACGTGCTGCTGGCGCCGCGTTCGGAGTGGACGACGGCGCACACCAAGGATGGTCTCGTTGCTGCGATTCGGGAAAAGCTCGCGACCATCCCCGGGGTGGAGTTCGGCTACACGCAGCCCATCCAAATGCGGGTGGATGAACTGCTTTCGGGCGTCAAGTCGCAGATTGCGGTCAAGATCTTCGGCGATGACCTCC
>CBDUUY010000340.1:0-2143 GCA_965370535.1 uncultured bacterium | reverse complement strand
CTCAGGGACGCCCCCGCTCCGGGCCCGGTGCTGCTGCAGATACACGGAGGGGGATGGACCGGGGGCCGCAGAGACCAGCAGGCACGCCCCTTGATGCACCGTATGGCGGCTGCCGGCTGGGTGGTGTATTCGATCTCCTATCGGCTCAGTCCCAGGGCCACCTTCCCGGATCACCTCATCGACGTGAAGCGGGCGATCGCCTGGATCCGCGAGCACGGCCCCGATCACGGGGCGGACCCCTCGTTCCTGGTGGTCACCGGTGGATCGGCGGGAGGCCAGTTGGCGGCGCTTGCCGCGCTGACGGCGGAGGAGAGTGCCTATCAACCCGGTTTTGAGGACATCGACACCACGGTCCAGGCGTGTGTTCCCTACTACGGGGTCCACGATCTGCTGGATCGTTCCGGGACCCGGCCCAAGTGGCCGTATCTGTCGAGGCATGTGATGAAGTCGGAACCGGCAGACGAGCCGGGTGCGTGGTCGCGGGCATCACCGATCCGGTCGGCGCGAGCAGACCGACCCCCGTTCCTCATGTTCCACGGTTCGTACGACACACTGGCGCGGCCGGGTGAATCGAGGCGCCTGGCGGCCGCATTGCTGGAGGCGGGTTCGGCACCGCTGGGTCTGGCCGAGATCCCGGGGGCCACCCACGCTTTCGACACGGTGCACTCCCTGCGCTCCGAGCGGGCGGCGGACGGCGCCCAGATCGTTCTGGAGTGGTTGTGGGAGCGCCATCGGGCGCAGGCGATGGATTAGGAGCCGTCGGAGCCGATGCGGACCCGGGTGGCGTACACCCGGTCGTCGGCTTCGCGGGTGTCGAACAGGATCCGCTGGCCCTGGCGCAGGGTGCGGAAGATGCTGCCTTTCAGGGCACCGGGAGAGAGCAGGACCTCACTTGACCCGTCGTCGAGCACGATCACCCCGAACCCGGTCGTGGGGTCGTAGACCTTGACGACGCCTTGCACGGCGTCAGACCTTCTCGATCTTGCCGGCCTTGATGCACGAGGTGCACACCCGGATGCGTTTCGAGTTGCTGCCGTGGCGAACCCGGACGCGTTGGATATTCGGCAGCCAGCGTCGGCTGCTGCGGCGGTGGGAGTGGCTCACCTGCTTGCCGACCCACGGCCCCTTGCCACAGATCTCGCAGTGGTAGGACACGGAAACCTCCTGAAGAGCGCCGGGAAGGATACCACCGGGCGCGGGGGATGCCGGACGGCGGGTCGTATACTCCCCGGACCGTGACGACCGAGTTGCACGAGCTCCGTGCTCACGACATCCAGAGCATTCTGCGCAGATACCTGCAACTGCTCCGTGGGCATCGTGAGGCAATCGACCGCCTCAACGTGTACCCGGTACCCGACGGTGACACCGGCACCAACATGACGATGACGGTCGAGGCCGTCGTGGCCGCCGCCGCCGAAACCGGGGACATGGAGGAACTGGCCGAAGCGGTAGCCCACGGCTCCCTGATGGGAGCCCAGGGCAACAGCGGCATCATCCTGTCTCAGGTGCTGCGAGCGCTGGCGGTGACCCTGAGGGAGGGGGACGCTCTCGATGGCCCCGGACTCGTCGAGGCGTGCAACCGGGCGTCGGGCGCCGCCTACCAAGCCGTCGGCGATCCCGTCGAGGGCACCATCCTCACCGTGCTGCGCGAGACGGCCGAGACCATGAGTGCGGCAGGTGGCTCTGGATTGATGGAGCTGGCGCCCCTGGCTTACCGCACCGCCGAGGCCTCGCTGCGGTCCACACCGGATCTGCTACCCGTCCTGAAAGAGGCGGGTGTCGTCGATGCCGGCGGGGCGGGTCTGCTGCTGCTGTTTGCGTCGATATCCGAGGAGATCACAGGTGAGGCCCCCGAATTGCCGGGAGACCTGCTCTCGGCAGAAGCCGATCTGCCCCGGGTGGGGCACGGTGGTGGAGAATCCGTTGCCGACCTTCGCTATGAGGTGATGTTCCTGCTCGACGGACCGGAGGGCTCAGGGGACCGCCTCAAGGAATCCTGGGCCGGCATGGGCGGCTCGATCGTGATCGTCGGCGGTGACGGCACCTGGAACTGCCACATCCACACCGATCACATCGGTTCGTCCATCGAGGCCGGTATCGCCGAGGGCACCCCGCACCGGATCGTGGTGACCGACCTGCTCGA
>CBDUUY010000339.1:0-2176 GCA_965370535.1 uncultured bacterium | reverse complement strand
CACAACGCGAGCACCCACCACCCCGAACCCCCAGACATTTTCATCACCCACCTAGAACTCGGCGTTGCCGGGGGTTCTGGGAAAGGGCACGACATCGCGGATGTTCTGCATGCCGGTGGTGAATGCAACCATCCGGGCAAAACCGAGGCCGAAGCCCGAATGAGGGGCGGTGCCGAAGCGGCGCAGGTCCAGGTACCACCAGTAGAGGTCGGGATCCAGGCCGTGACGCTCGATGGCGGCAGACAGCACATCGAGGCGCTCCTCACGCTGGCTGCCTCCGATGATCTCGCCGACCCGCGGGACCAGCACGTCCATGGCCGCCACAGTCCTGTCGTCGTCGTTGCGGCGCATGTAGAAGGCCTTGATCTCGGCCGGGAAGTCGGTGACGATGATCGGACGATCGAATGCCTTCTCTGCCAGGTAGACCTCGTGCTCGGATTGCAGGTCGCTTCCCCACGAGCAAGGGAACTGGAACCCGGCATCCGCCTTCTCTAGAATCTCGATCGCCTCGGTGTATGTGATCCGCTCGAACGGCCTCTCGGCGACGGCGGTGAGGGTGTCGAGCAACGTCTCGTCTATCCAGCGGTTGAAGAACTCGATGTCATCCCCGCAGGTGTCCAGGACGTAGCGGATCAGGTAACGGAGGTAGTCCTCGCCTAGTTGGGCGTTGTCGTCCAGATCGAAGAAGGCCGCTTCGGGTTCGACCATCCAGAACTCCGACAGATGGCGGCGGGTGTTGCTGTTCTCGGCCCGGAATGTAGGCCCGAATGTGTACACCCGATCGAGAGCCAGCGCATAGGCCTCGGCCTCCAGTTGCCCGCTGACGGTGAGGAAAGCCTGGCGGGCGAAGAAGTCCTGGTCGTAGTCGACCAGTCCGCCGGCATCCCGGGGAGGCGAACCCACGTCGAGGGTGGTCACCTGGAACATCTCACCGGAGCCCTCGGCGTCGCTGGTGGTGATCATCGGCGTGTGCAGGTGGAGGAAGTCCCGTTCCTGATAGAACTTGTGGGTCGCATAGGCGAGGGCGTTGCGGACCCTGGCCACCGCAGCGATCGTGTTGGTACGGGGGCGGAGGTGGGCGATCTCCCGGAGGCGCTCCAGCGAGGTGCGCTTCTTCTGGAGGGGATAGGTCTCGGGGTCGGCAAACCCGTAGACGGTGATCTCGGTGGCACGCACCTCGATGGCCTGGCCCTTGCCCGGGGATTCGACCAACTCGCCGGTGACGGCGATTGCACTGCCGATGGTGATCTTCTGTACCTCGGATTCGTAGTTGGGCAGTTCTCCGGGTGCCACCACCTGCAGGCTCCCGAACGCCGACCCGTCGTTGAGTTCGATGAACGAGAACCCGCCCTTCGAGTCGCGGCGGGTCCGGACCCAACCGGCCACCGTGACGGTGGCGCCGAAGTCGGTCCTGTCGAAAACGTGCTTGATCAGTTGGCGGTCCATATGTGACCCCACGATAAACGCACCGGGTGCCACCTCAAGACTCCGTCGGCGCCTCGTTTCGCCCCCGGACCAGCACGACCACGCCCCATGACCAGAGAGCGAGCCCCACACCGGCCGCCACCAGGCCGATCGGCCAGGCGGGTGCAAGCATGTTGCCGATGAACTCCCTGGCGGTCATCAAGACATCTGTGTCGTAGACATCCAGATTGCGTGCGTCGAAATCGAGCCATGCCGCCAGCAGGACCAGGCCGCCTCCGGACACCATGAGCGTCCATCCGAGCCAGCGTCTTCGCCGCCACCCGGACGGGGTGATCAGCAGGATCAGCGCTATCAAGATCAGCAGGATCCACGGGAGCGTCAGGATGCCGAGGCGGGTGTCATCGGCGGTGTCGAGCGATCCGTTCAGGTACGAACCGTCGAGGGAGGCAACCGTCTGCTCGGCCACCTCGACGGCCTGGGCCTCCTCGATGCCGATGCCGATCGCCAGGTCGATCACCAGGTCCTCTGCCACCGATGATGGCTCGGGGATGTCGCGGATGATGATGTTGAGCAAGGCCGCCCACGACAGCAGCAGAGCCAGCAGGGTGATGGCGATGCCCAGCACGATGCGCATCCCGCGTGAGGACCAGCGTCCTGCGAGGCGCCGGAATCCTCCGTTGTCACTAACGCCGGGGAGCCTAGGTGGGTGATGAAGAAGTGGGGTTCGTCGGGGGCTGTGGACTCGGTTTGA
>CBDUUY010000338.1:0-2187 GCA_965370535.1 uncultured bacterium | reverse complement strand
CCGGACGCCTCAGATGCCGGCGTAGAAGTCGTTGCCCTTGTCGTCCACCACGATGAACGCAGGGAAGTCCTCGACCTCGATGCGCCAGACCGCCTCCATGCCGAGTTCCTGATACTCCAGGACCTCGACCTTGGTGATGCAGTCCTTGGCGAGGATGGCGGCCGGGCCGCCGATCGAACCCAGGTAGAAACCGCCGTGCGTGTGGCAGGCATCGGTCACCTGCTTCGACCGGTTCCCCTTGGCCAGCATCACCATGCTGCCACCGAGGCCCTGGAACAGGTCCACGTAGGGATCCATACGCCCGGCGGTGGTAGGCCCGAACGACCCGGAGGCGTATCCCTCGGGTGTCTTGGCAGGTCCCGCGTAGTAGACGATGTGGTCCCGGAGGTAGTCCGGCAGACCATCACCGGAATCGACCCTCTCTTTGAGCTTGGCGTGAGCGATATCTCTGGCCACGACCATCGGCCCCGTCAGCGCCAACCGGGTCGCCACCGGGTATTCGGACAGCGTGGCACGGATCTCGTCCATCGGCCGGTTCAGGTCGATGGCGACTGCCTCACCCGGGATCGACACCTCGGACAGATCGGGCATGAACCGGGCAGGGTCGGTCTCCAGTTGCTCCAGGAACACCCCGTCGCGGGTGATCTTCCCCTTGACCTGGCGATCGGCAGAACAGGAGACACCCATGCCCACCGGGCACGACGCCCCGTGGCGGGGAAGGCGGATCACCCGCACGTCGTGACAGAAGTACTTGCCGCCGAACTGGGCGCCGATCCCCGTCTCCCTGGTCAACTGCAGGACCTGCTCCTCCAACTCCAGGTCGCGGAACGCCCTGCCGTGCTCGTTGCCGCTGGTCGGCAGGCCGTCGAGGTACCGGGCGCTGGCCAACTTGACCGTCTTCAGTGTCAACTCGGCAGAAGTCCCGCCGATCACCAGTGCCAGGTGATACGGCGGGCATGCGGCGGTGCCGAGCATGCGGATCTTCTCGGAAACGAACTCCAGCAGCGACTCCGGATTCAGCAGCGCCTTGGTCTCCTGGAACAGGAAGGTCTTGTTGGACGACCCTCCTCCCTTGGTGACGAACAGGAACTCGTACTCGACCCCCGGCACCGATTCGATCTCGATCTGGGCCGGCAGGTTGCTGCCCGTGTTCTTCTCCTCGTACATCGTCAGCGGCGCCAACTGCGAATATCGCAGATAGGAACCCGTGTAGGTGTCGTAGATGCCGTGCGAAAGCCATTCGGCATCGTCGGCTCCGGTGAAGACGTCCTCGCCCTTGTGTGCCATCACGATGGCGGTTCCGGTGTCCTGGCACGAAGGCAGCACCATCGCCGCCGACACGTTGGCGTTCTTGAGCATCTCCAGTGCCACAAAGCGGTCGTTGTCGCTCGCCTCGGGGTCGTCGAGGATGTCGCGCAACTGCTGCAGGTGGCCGGGGCGGAACAGATGGGACACGTCCCGAATGGCCTCGGCGGCCAGCAACCGGATCGCCTCGGGGTCCACCCGGAGCACCTCCCGGTCGCCGATCGACACCACTTCTACATGCTCCTTGGTCAGCAAGCGGTATTCGGTGTCGTCCGTCCCCCGTTCGAACATCTGCTGGTAGTGGAACTCGGGCATGGCCACCTCGCGCTCGAAGGATCTTCGCCGAGTGTATCGGTGCGTGCCGCCGTTCCACCGGCGTCGGATGGCCCCAACGGCAGGGCCTTGCGGCCCGGGTCAACCGTCGATGGTTCGGGTCTCGATCCGGATCTCGTAGGTGACCGGCATCGGCACGCCGATCAACAACTCGCTGCTGCCTGCCAGGGGGCGAATGGCCTGCCAGAAACCGTCCGAGGCGATCTCGATCGTGCCGGCGGCCTCGATGTCCACCGTCAAGGATCGCAACCACCCGGTGTCGGCATCGATCACCGCGGTGCCTGAGATCTCGCCTTCGGTGAAGTAGTCGAGATCGGCCTTGATCATGTCGCGGACCAGTCTGATGCCGTCTCCGGTCCCCTCGAACGACACCCGCACCTCGCCTGCATCGACAGCGGTAACGGTGATGATCATCGTGCCCGTCATCTCGGGTTCGTTGAGGGACCAGCGGCCCTCCCACGTGTCCCCCACGGCCACAGGCACTGCCGGGAGGACCAGGAAGGAATGGCTGGATCGACTGTCGATACGCGGGCCGGCCGAGCCCACCGC
>CBDUUY010000337.1:0-2194 GCA_965370535.1 uncultured bacterium | reverse complement strand
AGGACTGCGCCCTGGATGCCCGGCCGTGTACTGATGCGGTCGCCACAGACACGGCCGGGACCTTCGCCGATCTGAATGCCAAGGACGGCGCCTCGGGCGTTGAGTCGGTAGACCTCGACCTGACCGCCCAGACGGTTCGGGTCGTCACCCACACAGAGGTGGCCGCCACCGGATCCATCGAGATCGAACCGTACTTCATGCAGTTGCTGGGTATCGGCGGCACCACCGTCCGCGGTAGGGCGACCGCTCAATGGGGAGTCCCTCGAACGATGCACGATGTCCTGCCGCTCATCATCTCGGATTGCGAGTGGCCGGAGCAGGCCATCGGATATACCACAACGCTCTATACGCACGGCACGAGCGGCGAGGTGCTGGAATGCAATGCCCTGCCGGGCCACGACAGGGACGGCGATGGAAGCCTGCCCGGTGGCTTCGGGTGGCTGGACACCGATAGTGACTGCATCATGGACATCTCCGCCGGAGACTGGTACCCGAACGAGCCAGGCGCCCCACCCCCAAATCCCTGCAAGCCCATGATCCAGGTCGGCAACACCGTGGTGATCCCCTGGTTCAGCGATTGGGACGGGGTCGAAGGCACCGGTAACGGCTCCTACTTCATTGAGGGGTTCGGCGCCTTCGTCATCGAGTCCTACCGCTTCCCCGGTCTGGTCTCGCCCGACCCCCCTTGTGACCCACCGAACTTCTGCATCCGGGGGACCTTCACGACGGCCTCCACCGACATCGGTGAGTTCGGGACCGGGCAATCGTACGGGGTCGTCCTCGTGAAGCTGATCAACTGAACCGAAAGAGGAGGCACCATGCGAAGGGCAGTGGCAGTGGCGGGCGCCGTCATACTCGCTGCATTGGGGACCTTCCTGCTGGTCTCCTATGTACGCGGAGCCGAGCAGCGGGCCCTCGAAGGCGAGGAGTTGGTGACCGTTCTGGTCGTCGAAGCGCCCATTGCCGAGGGCACCGATGCCGAATCGCTGCACGGCGCCGTCAGGCAGGAGGACGTCCCCGTCAAGGTCAGGGCGACCGGCAGCGTGTCCAGTCTCGCTGATCTGAGCGGCCGGGTCGCCACCGTCGATCTGGTGCCCGGGGAGCAGATCCTCGAATCCCGGTTCGTCACTGAAGAGGCCTATGCCGCCCGTACCCGCATCGACGTGCCCGCCGACCTCCTGCAGGTGACCGTCTCCCTCGATCCGGAGAGAGCCGTGGGCGGCCAACTGCTGGCCGGCGACCATGTCGCTGTGATCGCCTCCTTCAAGCCATTCCCCTACAACGCCATTCAACCCGAGGATGTCGAAGAGGCATTCGGGGACCTCGGTCTCGCCATCGTGATCACCGAGACCGGGATCTTCCACATCGGCCTGGCGGAGACGGCCCTCGGCGAGGACCAACCGATCGGCGGCCTGCCCTTCGGGGCGGAGCAGACGGATGAACCGGTCGGCGGATCCCTGACCCCGTCCAGCATCCAGACCCCGTCGTCGACCCGGATCATCGCCCACAAGGTGCTGGTCACCAATGTCCAGATCGAGAAACAGCCGGTGGCCGATCCCGACGCGACCGGACCGGATCTGGCGCCGACCGGCAACCTCCTCATCACTCTGGCCGGCGACGCCGAGGCCGTCGAGAGCATCGTCTTCACCGCCCAGTTCGGCGAATTGTGGCTCGCGATCGAGGATCCAGAGGCACCTGAGGTCGAGACCGACATCCGCACGAGGGGGAACATCTACTGATGACCCGGATCCTCACTGCTGCGACCGATGAGGCGTTCGCCGAACTCCTAGAGAGCGCCCTGCCCGCAGGCAACGAGGTACAAATCCAATCGTGGCCGGGATCGGTGACATCCACCGGTTCGGTGGAGGCGATGACGGCCCGGCGGCCCGACATCATCGTCCTTGGGCCGGCCATAGACCCCGATACCGCCTTCTCCGTGGCATCTCGACTCGAGAAACTCGCTCCGTCGATCACAGTGGTGGTAGCCGCTCCCCCCGGCCCATCAACATGGCGGAGCGCGGTCGAATCGGGAGTCCGCAGCGTCATCGATCCGCTGGGTCCGGCCGAAGAGATCCGGGAGAGCCTTGCTCTCGCTCTCGAGGTGTCCAGGCACAGGCGTGGGAGAGAATACGCCGACGAGAACATGCACCGCATCATCGTCATTGCCTCCCCCAAGGGCGGTGTCGGGAAGACG
>CBDUUY010000336.1:0-2199 GCA_965370535.1 uncultured bacterium | reverse complement strand
GATGTGGTGGTGCTGGTCAACGCCATGGAGCCACGCGCCGACCAGTCGCTCAACAAGGTCCTCAAGCTGCCGGTGGGTCTCGACGGGTTCTTCAACGAGATCCACCCCAAACTCCGTCCGGTGGAGACGGTCATCGCCGGCGTGTTCATTGCGGGTGCCGCCCAGGCCCCCCGCACCTCGGCAGAGAGCGTCGCCTCGACTCTCGCAGCGGTGGCCAAGACCGCTGCGTTGCTCAAGAAGGGCCACGTCGAACTCGATCCGTTGATCGCCGTCGTAGACCCGGATGCCTGCATCTGGTGCGACGAGTGCACAGCCGTCTGCCCCTACACCGCTATCAGCAAGGTCGCCTTGGACGGCAAGGAGATCGCCCTCATCAGCGAAGCGACCTGCAAGGGGTGTGGAGCGTGTGTCCCGGTCTGCCCGGAGGGAGCGCTCCACTTACGGGGATCAACAGACCTCCAGATTCGGGACATGATCGAAGCCATGGGGGTGCTCCATGCCTGACCTCTTGAGAGAGCCGAGAGAAGTGATGCGGGAAGAGATGCTCATGCGCGATCAGGTGCTGGACGCCCTGGCCGACGGGCCTCTCACGGTCCCGGAGATCGCCGAGATCGTCGGGTTCCCAGCACACGAAGTCATGTACTGGGTGATGGCCGCCTGGAAATACGGCTTCGTGACGGAGACCGACACCACCGATGATGACCACTACCGCTACGCAATCGCAGCGAAGGAGCAATAAGTGGCCACCCCGGCAACCATCGACCTTTCATTCGCCGAGGAGGCAGGCCTCACCCACTTCGACGCCACGGCCTGCATGGGTTGCGGCGTGTGCATCGCCACATGCCCGATGGGCATCGATGTCCTTCCCCGGAAGCTGTTCCGATATGCGGTGCTCGGTCTGAAGGACGAGATACTGGCCAACACCGAGGCGATCTTCCAATGCCTTCTCTGCAAGTTGTGCGAGGAGATCTGCACCTCCAACGTGCCGATCGTCGAGAACATCCTTTGCCTGCGCTCCTACATAAACCGAGAGGTGTACGGCATCGAGCGTGGCGACGGAGCCACCCCCGCCACATCAGCGAAGGAGGGCCCGCATGCCGCTGCCCACGCGTGACATCGTCGGGTTGATGATCGACAACCTGGAGAAGCGGAACTCGGTGTTCCCGCTGTCGAAGAAGAAGTCCACTCGTTGGGCCAAGGACCTGGGCCTTGCCGACGGGGGTGAGACCGTCCTGTACACCGGTGCGATGTACCAACTGCTCCCCTACATCATCTCCATGGTGAAACTGTTGGAGCGTGTGGAGGACAACTTCCTGGCCAGGTTCGTGTTCCTGGGACGGTTCGCCAACCGGTTCGTCAACCTGTCGGCGTTGGCGGCCTGGCCCTCCCGTAAAGACATCGAGCGCTACGACGAGGTGGTGAGGAGGATCGCCCTGCTCCTCCAGAGGGCCGGTGTCGAGTTCGGATACCTGTATGGGGACGACATGTATGCGGGCGCCCTGGCTCACGACTCCGGAGCAAAAGGGGCGCTGGACGCCCACGCCCACAAGGTCTACTCCATGCTGCAGCGCCGAGGGGTGAAGACCCTGATCACCATCGACCCGCACACCACCAACATGATGCGGTCGGTGTACCCGACGGTTGTCGATGGGTACGACATCGAGGTGAAGAGCTATCTCGAGGTCCTCGCCGAGACGGGTATCGACCCGATGCAGACGGTCGACGGCGACATCGTCATCCACGACCCGTGCATGTACGCCCGCTACGAAGGCATCATCGATCAACCCAGGGTGCTCCTCGAAGGGGCCGGCTACACCATCAACGAACCGGCCAACACCAAGAGCCTGACGTATTGCTGCGGGGGGCCCATCGAGGCACTGTTCCCCAAGAAGGCCTTCGAAATCGGCCGTAACCGGGTCGAGCAATTGAGGGCAGCGGGCGGCGATTGTGTAGCCACCATGTGCCCCATCTGCCTGGCCACTCTGAGCAAGGCCGCCGACGGCACCCTGCCGATGGACGACATCTCGGCCCTGCTCGCCGAGGCCTACTGCCCCGAGGAACAGGAAGACGCTGCGCGGGAACCCACGACAGCCGACGGGTGATCCCCTCCGGGGGCGCTTCCTCAGTGCCGTCAACGGGCCGGCGGCGCCAGTTCGGCCCTGAGGCTGCGGCGGGCTCTGAACAGGATCGACTTGGTTG
>CBDUUY010000335.1:0-2236 GCA_965370535.1 uncultured bacterium | reverse complement strand
GAGTCGGCCACCAGAACCGCCGCCTGGGAGTCTCGGGCGATATCCACCAGACGCTCGGCGACCTCCGAGGCCTCAGCCTGGTATTGGAGTTGACCCACCAACGCCGCTATTGCCTCGGTGTCGCTCGCCCGGGCCGGTCTGACATCTATCGCCATCACCCTCCTTGGTCTTCAACCTAATGAGTTGCACATGCGGAGGCCCCCAAGATCAAGGCGCTACTCCCGCATCGGCGAATCCTCAGGGGAAGCGAGGAGGAGAGGATTCCTTGGGTGCGCCGACCGTGCCACGGGTGTGAACGGCGGTACTCCAAACAACCGTCACCCTTGCAGGGCCAGCGTCAAACGGCCTCACTCGAGAGGGGCGGCCACCAGGGTCTGCTCGGTTATGTGATAGCGGAAGAACTCGCCTTCGCTCCACCTGTCGGTGCCGTAGTGCCAGCCCAGTCTGCCGGTGTCGGGGATGGTGACACCGCCGAACGTCGCGTGGCTTGTGAACTCGCCGCCGAAGGGGTGGAGACTCCACGTTCCGGTCTCGTCGGGGTCGCCCCACCTGTCGAAGACCACGGATTCCACATGCCCATCCGAGGTGAGCCGGCAGTGGAGGTGCACGGGTTCATCCTCGATCTGATATCGGGCATAGATGTGGGTGTCGTCGGTGGCGTTCCATTCGACACCAAAACGTGGCAGCAGCGTGGTCGGCAGCCATACGGCTTCGGCGGCTGCTCTTCCTGCGGCGCTTCGGGAGACATCGGGCCCGTCGGCGTGCATCACCCGGATGAGACCGGCCAGCCTCCAACTCATCTCGCCCCGTCCGTTGGCATAGTGATCGAATCCGCTGATGATTCCGGCGGCGCGTGCAGCCCAGATGAATCCCTGGTGGGGCGATAGCACCTCGCGAGCCCGGAAAGGGAGCCACCGGCCGATCTTGATGCGGCCGTTCATCCGGATTCGGGTCGTGCGGGCGAGGGGGGTTCCTGGAGCAATAGCGGCCCGGAGGTAGCGCCGCACCGGTTCAGGGAGTCCGTGCAATTCGGCCTCTGTGAACCGGCCGACGGCGTCTCGCACGAGAGCACTTCCGACCTGAGCAAACTTGCCGGGGGTCATCGGGTCCCCTTCTCGACCAGAGAGGCATGTGATTCCCAAGCCTCGGTTATTACGCGGGAGTGGCTAGGGCGGCCCCGATCCTTGGGCGCCAAACAGATCATCGGTCGACCTCCCGTCTTGCCTCGAGGTTCTCCCGGGATCAATCCCGTGACCAGAGTCGGACGTCAACCACCGCCATCAGTGCCCCCTCATGCACCGTCTCGTCTGATCTATGGGTTCCGATACTGGCAGCGATCCGGCGTGAGCGTGATCTCAGGCGACACTCCCGGAGAGGTCGTTCTCTTACAAGGGTCTCGAGAGGCCTCTGACGCCGCCTTCCCTTGGGTTTCTCCCGGCGGCGGGGTACCCCTCCCTCCCCATGATCCAGCCTGCAAGGACCAACCGTGAGACCGGCGACCATCAGGCATAATCGAGACGTGAACTGGCTTCTCATCATCATCCTGACGACCGGCCTCGTCGCCCTCTACGGCCTTCACCGTCTTGCCCTCTGGGCCGAATCGAAGGGTTGGATCTACTACCGGACCAAACACATGCCCCCCGGCGCTGCCGGGATGGCAATGATGCAGGTCACCGAGATGCTCGACCCCAAGGTGGAACACGTTCTCGAAGAGATGCAATCCGAGAACATCCGAGGCGACGAGGCCGAAAGCGGGGAGGAGTCAGACACGGGGAACGATCGGTTCGAGTAGCCGGCGCCGGATCGCCGATCCTGGAAACCGAATACCCCACGACCGGGCACACGCTCGCCTTCACTCCTCGCCCTGGGGGAACGGTGTCGGGGAACGAGAGGCGGGGAGATTTGCCGGCACTGCATGGGGATGGGAAGACCCCTTCCGTCACCGGCCTGCGGCCGGCGCCACCTCCCCCTGCAGGGGAAGGAACAAGATGGGATGACATCACTGCACCCGGGGGTGCCCGCGATTAGGTACACCCCTCTGGAACGGCTGATGCACCATCGGAGAGCATCCCGGTGTTATCTGTTGGGTTGGGGTGTTCTTGTGGCCGATCTCGGACTTTCGGCCCTAACGCACGCTGGGATGCAAGTTGACCATGTACCGCACGAGAGGCGCACTTCATTCTCGGAGCAGAACAGGGGAGGTTGACTTGAGGATTCGATCGATGTGGTTGGTGGT
>CBDUUY010000334.1:0-2244 GCA_965370535.1 uncultured bacterium | reverse complement strand
ATGGCCTCGTCCAGATCGTAGACGGCCACGGCGACGTGGTCGAGGTTCAGCAGCAGCACCCGGACAGCGTAGCCGTGGGTGCTGCCGGTCGGCCCGGTCCGGCCATCGGTAGCATCCATCTGACACCAGGAGGAACATCACATGGGCTCGGTCATCACCGCCATCGCACGCACCCCCATCGGCCGCTACGGAGGAGGTTTCCTCCCACTGCAGGCGATGGACCTCGGTGCCACCGCCATCGAGGCGGTCCTCGAGCAGTCCGGCCTTCCCGCCGACCAGGTAGACGAGGTGCTGTTCGGCCATGTACTCCAGGCGGGCCTGGGCCAGATCACCTCCCGTCAGGCCGCCCTTCGGGCCGGGATTCCGATGACCGTGCCCTCGACCACCATCAACAAGGTCTGTCTCTCCGGCATGACCTCCATCGCCATGGCCGACAAGGACATCCGGTTGGGCGAGGCCAGGTTCGTCGTGGCAGGAGGCATGGAGTCGATGACCAACACCCCCTACCTGGTGCCGGCCGCCCGGTGGGGCGCCCGCATGGGCGACACCCCGATGGTGGATGGGATGACCAAAGACGGCCTTTTCTGTGCATTCGACCACTGCACGATGGGCGAGTCGTCGGATCGCAGGACCGACGAGTTGGGCATCACCCGTGAGGAACAGGATGAGTGGTCGGCCCAGAGCCATCACCGGGCTGCAGAGGCAACCGAATCGGGCCACTTTGCGCATGAGATCGTTCCGGTGACCGTGCCGCAGCGCAAGGGTGATCCGATCGTGATCAGTGCCGACGAGGGCATCCGCCCGGATGTCACCGCCGAGTCGCTGGCGCGGCTGCGCCCCGCCTTCAACAAGGAAGGCACCATCACGGCCGGCAATGCTTCGCAGATCTCCGATGGGGCTGCTGCGGTCGTCGTCGCCGATCGTGAAGCGGCCGAGGCGACGGGAATGCCGATCATCGCCGAGATCCTCGGCTACGGCCAGATGGCGGGCCCCGACGCCACCCTGCACGACCGCCCCGCCAGGGCGTTGACGATCGCCCTCGAAAATGCCGGTCTGGAACCGGGCGACCTCGACCTGGTGGAACTGAACGAAGCCTTCGCCGCCGTTGGTCTGTGGTCGATGCGAATGCTCAACCTGCCGGCCGACAAGGTGAACGTGCACGGCGGTGCGGTCGCCCTCGGGCACCCGTTGGGAGCCACCGGTGCCCGTATCGTGGTGACACTCATCAATGCGCTCCGGGCCAAGGGCGGAGGCATCGGCGGCGCCGCTCTCTGCGGTGGCGGCGGCCAGGGCGACGCCCTCATCGTCAGGGTGGAGGGCTGAGCGCCCCACCCGGCGATCACCACAACGTTCTTGACGTGTCGAGGTCCGCGACGCTGCCCTCCAGCGGCATCGCGGACCTCACAAGTCGATGCGGCAACTCGTCTACGAGTTGAAGTAGAAGTTGGTGGTCAGCACCGAGCCACAGGCGACCTCGGCGACCTCAGGGACCATGTCCCCGTCGTCGAACCAGAGGCCGGTGAAGATGACAAATTGCCCCATCCCCAATACGGCGTCACCGTTCCGGGTGAACTTCTTCCTGAACTTCAGCGGGAGGTCCTCATCCAGCGTTGCGCTGCTGACCGTCCAGTTTGTGCGAAAGGCCGCCCAGCGTTTGTAGCTGCTCTTGATATCCGCCGGTTCGGTGCCACCGATCTCGCACAGAGTCCCGACTGTGTCGGTTAGGAAATCCCTCAAGGCATTGTCGCGAACACCGACGGTCCGCCCGCCGTAATTGTTCAGATTGTCCCATTTCCGGCCGGTATCGGAGAGGTCCGTGTTCCGACCGATGAGCGCAAACGCATAGGCATTCCCGCTCGGGTGATTGTGACTCACATACAGATCCATCGTGACGGTGGATTCCTGGCCGTCGTCCAGGCTCCAGTCAGACGCCCGCAAGTTGCGGATCGACAGACAGGAACTCAGCAGCAGCGACCCGACAATTGCAAACGCGAGCACCACCCATCGCTTGTTTCGAAGCATCCCATGTCCCCTTTCGTGCTAGCCAACGGCATCGGCATAGATGCCGAACCTTCCCAGTAACCTTACGCGGTTGGCCCGGACGGTGACGGTGCAGTGCTCCCCGAATGGCACCGGCCCGACCGATCCCATCCGCGGCCCGCCCACACCCCTGGCATCCTCCAGCACCGGATGAGGGCATCCATTCCCTGAGAACTTGGCCCGCGAGGAAAGGCCGGGACCCCC
>CBDUUY010000333.1:0-2262 GCA_965370535.1 uncultured bacterium | reverse complement strand
ACTTCTGGACCTCACCTCAGATGGGTGACGCTGTGATCGACTCACAACCGGGAACCCGACACCGCACCCCGGATCGCTACCCGCACTCCGGCCGCTACTCTGCCGCCTTCGGGCAACGACCGATGTTGGAGGAAACCCTCATGAACGGACCGATCGTCCGCGCCGAGAACGTGGTGAAGACGTTCGGTGAGGTTCGTGCGCTCGATGATGTCACCCTCGAGTTCGAACCGGGCATCATCTACGGCTTGCTCGGGCCCAACGGCGCAGGGAAGACCACCCTGATCCGGGTGCTCACCACACTCCTCAAACCGGACTCCGGCGGTGCCTGGGTCGCAGGGGTCGATGCGATCAACAACCCCACCACAGCACGCACCCAACTGGGCCTCGCCGGCCAGTTCGCCGCCGTCGACGACTACCTCACCGGCCGGGAGAACATCGTCATGGTCGCCCGCCTCTACAACCTGCCCAAGCGGGAGGCCGAACGGCGAGCCGCCGAGGTCCTGGAGGCGATCCACCTCACCGATGCCGCCGACCGCCCGGTTCGCACCTACTCGGGAGGCATGCGACGTCGTCTCGATGTGGCCGCATCCATGGTCGGCCGCCCCAAGGTGCTGTTCCTCGATGAGCCCACCACCGGCATCGATCCCCGAAGCCGCATCGACCTGTGGAACCTGATCCAGGACCTGGTGACCGGAGGGACCACCATCCTGCTCACCACCCAATACCTCGACGAGGCCGACCAGTTGGCGGCCCGCGTCGCCGTCATCGATCAGGGCCGCCTGATCGCCCAGGGAACGCCCGCCGAACTGAAGGACGAGATGGGTGGCACCTTCCTCGAACTGGCGATCAACGACGGCGACAGGGCCAGGGGAATGGAGGTGCTCCGGGCCATCGAAGGTGAGGAACCGGTCTTCGAACCGGGATCGCGGAGGATAACCCTGGCGGCCCAGCGCGGCTCGCAGACCCTGGTCGATGTGGTGCGCCGCTTCGACGAGGCCGGGATCACCATCGAAGACATCTCCCTGCGGCAGCCGACACTCGACGACGTCTTCCTGACCCTCACCGGCCATGCCGCCGAGGAAGCGCCGAAGACCAGCGGAGAAGCCGACTCAGGCGGCCGGCGTCGACGCGGAAGGAGGGCACGATGACCGCCATCACCCAGCAGGCGCCGGGGCACACCCGGGTGTCGTTCCCCCACGCCATGAAGGACACACTGGTCATCACCCGGCGCAACCTGCTGCGCAACATCCGCCTGCCACAGTTGCTGTTCTTCGCCACGGTGCAGCCGGTCATGTTCCTGCTGCTGTTCAACTACGTCTTCGGTGGTGCCATCGGCGGCTCGCTGCCCGCCGTCGCAGGCGGCAACTACCTGAACTGGCTGGTCCCCGGCCTGCTGATCCAGGTGGCCTCGTTCGGGTCGGGGCAGACGGCCCTCGGCCTCACCGAGGACCTGAGCAAGGGGGTGATCGAACGGTTCCGCTCACTGCCGATGGCGCGCTCAGCGGTACTGGCAGGGCGGACGCTTTCCGACCTGATCCGCAACGGACTCGTGATCACGCTGATGATGACCGTCGGTTTCCTCATCGGCTTCCGCTGGCAGACGAGTTTCCTCGGTCTGCTGGGTGGCATGCTGGTGGCAATGGTGTTCGCCTACTCCCTGTCGTGGGTAATGGCCACGATCGGCTTGGCGGTCAAGAATCCGGAGGCGGCCCAATCTGCGGTGTTCCTGCCCGTGTTCCCGCTGGTGTTCGCCTCATCGGTGTTCGTCCCCGTCCAGACCATGCCGTCCTGGCTGCAGGGATTCGCAGAGAACCAACCGATCAGTGTGACCACCAACGCGTTGCGGGGTCTCATCCTGGGTGGTGACGCATTGCCGGCCGGAGACACGGTCACCGGCACGGTGCTGCTGGCCCTCGCCTGGGCGGCCGGAATCCTGGTCGTGTTCGCCCCACTGGCCGTGCGCATGTACCGCCGGGCGGTCGGCTAAGCCGGCCGGCAACCCGCCCGGAGAGCACCGGGGCATCGAGCAGTTGTGCAGTCCCGGGGAACCCGCCGCCGGAAGGCAAGTGGAAGTTGCCGCTCTCTTGTGAGGCCGCTTGCCGAACAGCCACCCGGCGTCGGGGCGCGCCGACCGGGCGACGTTCCACCACGCCCTCAACGGTCCCCCGCCCATCAGCCGACTGTCACCAACCCGACGGCCGGGTACACCTAGGTGGGTGATGAAAATGTCTGGGGGTTCGGGGTGGTGGGTGCTCGCGTTGT
>CBDUUY010000332.1:0-2283 GCA_965370535.1 uncultured bacterium | reverse complement strand
AGGCTGGCGAGTCCGTAGACGGCGACCATGAACGCTGCGGTGGAGTAGCCGATCAGAGCAGTACCCCCTTCGGCCAGGGCGCTGCCGACCGCCGAAGGGCCCCACTCAGCGAGGGCCTCCCAGAACGACCCCACGAGAGGCTCGACGAGCATGAAGTAGGCAGCCCCTGCCGAGATGGCGATGGCCGCAGACCGGGTCACCACCGCCAGGACGGCACCGATCAGACCGACGACGATCACACTTCCTGTGACACTGAGGTAGGTGCCGACCATGGCGGAGAACCCATCGGCCGTCCACCATGCCGTGGTGTCCACACCTGCTCCCGACGCAAGCAGCGCTCCGAGACCCACGCTGACCCCGAGTGCAACCGCAACCCAGGCTGCTGTGAAACTCGCGAGTGCCGCCAGTTTGCCCGCCAGGACCTTGACACGGCGCGGTTCGGTCACGAACAGCATCCTGATCGTGCCCCTCGCGAACTCACCTGCCAGGTTGGATGCGAACAGCGCCAGGGCGATGATGCCCAGGAACGTGGCCACGTGCGTGATGGAGATCACAGATCCGCTGGCCAGAGACAGAGTCTCCGCCGAGGCGAAGCTTGCGGTGCGCCCCCCGCTGGGGCCCACCGAGGTGCCGCCCGCATTCAGGAACATCAGGACGGTGATGAGGGCGGCGAAGCCCACCATGGCACCGCCGAAGCCTGCCAGCGTGGTCCGCCTGCTGAGTTTGATCCATTCCGAGCGAAATGCGCGCATCACTCGGCTCCTTTCTGGTTGGCGCCCGTCATGGCAAAGAACGCTTGTTCGAGGTCGGCGGATGTCGCCCGCAGCTCTCGAAGAGTGATGCCTGCCTGCCAGGCCAGTCTGTTGAGCTCGGCCGTCCAGTTGGCCGGAGCTTCGATCTCGATACCCCCGTTGACGGCGGCGGCGTGGTATCCGGCGTCGGCAGCGAGTTGGATGAGACGACTGTTGTGGCCCTTCTCCTCGGCAGCGGCGCGAATCCTGGGAGAGGCCCGGTCGAGGAGGTCGGCAAGCGGGCCGCTGAACACCATGCCGCCGTCATTGATCATCACGATCCAGTCACAGGCCGCCTGGATCTCGGAGAGGAGATGGCTGGAGACGAATACCGTCTTGCCCTCGGCGCCGAGGCCCATCAGCAGGCGGCGTATCTCGACGATGCCTTCTGGATCGAGCCCATTTGTCGGTTCATCGAGGATCAGCAGATCTGGGTCCGGCAGCAACGCTGCGGCGATTCCCAGCCGCTGCTTCATCCCCAGCGAGTACTGCCGGAAACGGTCGCCTTCTCTTCCGGTCAGGCCCACCGTCTCGATCACCTCGGGAATGCGGTCACGGGAGTAGCCCCCGAGGGTTGCCAGCAGCCGAAGGTTCTCCTCACCGGTCAGGGAGGGATGGAATGCAGGCCCTTCGATGAGCGCACCCACCCGGGAGAGATAAGCCGCCGGATCGTGGATGGAATGACCGAGCACCTCACCGTCGCCGGCGCTCGGCTCGATGAGCCCGAGCAGCATCCGGATGGTCGTGGATTTGCCGGAGCCGTTGGGCCCGACGAACCCGATCACCTGGCCTCTCGGCAACTCGATGGAGACGTTGTCCACCGCGCGTTGCTCGCCGAAGTCCTTGGTCAATCCGTTGGTTCGTATCGATGTCATGGGAACCTGCCTTGTGGTCTTCCGTACGGACACAAGGTATGCCCCGGCCCCGTTGCCTGTCATCGGCCTGGAGGAGGCTTTGCTCTCTACTCCCGGAGGAGTACGACGAAGACACGCCCTGGGGCCGATGTGGGGCGGCGGAGGTCCCGGTACGCTGCCGGTGTGACAGAAACACCAGAGGCTCCCCGGCACACTGATGTCTCCGGTTGGTGGTCCGAGCCACATACGTACGCCTTGATCACGCTGCTGGTCGCAGCCCGGCTGCGGAAAGAAGGCGCAGACCCGTGGACCTTCGCCGCCCTGGCGGTGAGCCTCGCCGGATTGCTTCTCGGCTACTACCGCCACCGGATCATCGGAAGTGCCGTGGTGATGGCGGCGGCCATCGGAGGAGCCCACGTGGAAGCATCGGCTGACCCGGCGACCGGAATCATGGCGGCTGCAGCCATCTACCTGGTCACCGTCGAAGGTCCCCGGAGACGCGCCCGCCTGGTCGGCGCCGGGTTCAGCGCAGTCTTCATCGTGGCCTTGCTCATCCTCGAGAGCCTCACTCTCAATGAGTTCGTACGCAATCTGTCGCCGCTCTTGGTGGGTTTCGCATCCGGACATGCCATCTGGTA
>CBDUUY010000331.1:0-2307 GCA_965370535.1 uncultured bacterium | reverse complement strand
GAGGCATTGGAGCGATCGCCCATCTTGTCCTTCAGGCGCTGCACGGCGAAGGGGTTCCGGGTCCCATCGGGCAGCCAGCGGGGCATCAAGAAGCAGGACAGGCCTCCAGGGGCCACGGCGAGCACCAGGAACAGATCAGACATCGGGGCCGACACAAACCACTTGTGCCCTGTGAGCAGATAGCCCCCTTCCCCGTCGGGTACGGCCACCGTCGAGTTGGATCTGACATCGGAGCCACCCTGCTTCTCGGTCAGCGCCATACCGGCGGTGAGACCACTCTTCTCGGAAGCCGGGGCGTATGCCGGGTCGTAGGAGCGGTTCGTGAGACCCGGCTCCCACGCGGCGGCCAGATCGGGTTGGTGGCGCAGCGCAGCCACCACCGAGTAGGTCATCGAGATCGGGCAGAGGTGGCCTGCGTCTGCGTGGCTCCAGACGAGCATCTTCGCCGCCCTGACGACGTGGGACCCGGGCGCCGCCTCGGCCCACGGATAGGCGTGCATGCCGGAGGACACGGCGGTCGCCATCAGCCGGTGGTAAGCCGGGTGGAAATCGATGAGGTCGATGCGATACCCGTACTTGTCGTGAGTCTGCAGGATCGGCTGGTTCTCGTTGGCGAGCCTGCCCCACTCCATGGCCTGCTCGCTCCCGGCGAGTTCACCCAGGTCGGATAGGTCGTCGGCAGCCCACCCGCCACCTTCCCTAGCCAGTGCATCCACCAGGGCGGCATCCTGAGCGAACACGTTGTGCCCAACCCGGGGCGGCGGTTGGTTGACGACATCGTGGGTGGTGAAAGGCATCCGGCATCCTCCGATTCGACGCTCCAACCCAGGCTACGCCTCTCCGCCGGGGCCGAGGGGACATCGTGAATCGGTTCACATGTGCGTTTGTGAATGCCCGGCTATGGTCCTTCCGGGAGGGGGTGCCCGGCGTCGCTTCGACGCCGGGACAAACAGTTGAGAGGCGGCCCCTGTGGCCGCCTCTCTTCGTTTGCAGCCCAGGTCGGAGTGAACGATGTACCGGGGCTTACCCGGCTTCGACCCGCGCCAGAGACTCCAGAAGCAGGTCGTGGATCGCTCCGTTGGTAACCAGCACACCCCGGTTGTTCACCATCTTCGGCTCGGTGAAGTCGAGGGGTTTGCCGTCGAGATCGGTCACCCGGCCACCCGCCTCGGTCACCACCGCCACGCCGGCGGCGTGGTCCCAGATGTTCTCGCGATAGTCGGGCCGCGAGCGGGGGCGCAGGTACACCTCGGCCATTCCGGCCGCGACTGCGCCGTATTTGACCTGGCTGTCGAGGCGGACCATGCCGCCGCCCAGTCCGGCGTCTGCGATCACGGCCTTGACCAGTGCCGGGTCCCCATGCGCCGACTCGACGCTGCCCAGCATCCGGATGGCGGCAGGATCGGCGGTGGTGGTGACCTTGGCCGGCACCGGGTCACCTCCGGTGATCAGTTCCATGAATGCGCCGCCGCCTGCGGTTGCCGTGAACAGCACGCCCCGGCCGGCGGAAGGATCGGTCGGATCGATGTCGAGATGAGGGCAGGCGAGCACCCCGGCGTGCACCTCTCCTTCGAGCAGCACTCCTATCGCCACCGCAAACTGCTCGCGGCGCAGGAAACCCTTGGTGCCGTCGATCGGATCGACCACCCACGTGTACGGCGATGAGCCTCCCTGATGGTCTATCCAGGAGGCCACCTCGTCGAGGGTGGTCGGGCGTCCGATCACACCGCCGACCACCTCGGTGATGCGGCGAGCGCCTTCTTCACCTGCGTGGGCGAGCAGATGCTCGGCGCCTTCCTCGGCGATCACGCCGTGGTCGGGGAATGCTGCGGCCACCTCGGCCAGGATCACAGCCTGGGAGCCGTAGTCGGCGATGGTCACCGGTTCCTTGCCGGTCTTGGCCATGGCGTCGGGGTTGCCGGGAGACGAGGCAAGCACCGCCAGGCACACGTCGGATGCCTTGTGGGCGGCGCGTCGGGCTACTGAAAGGATGTCGGGAGTCACGCCGGCGATTGTAGGAGCCGTCCGGGCACGCCCGGTCAGAGAGGGTGTCGGGCGTGCCGCGGGTGGCTGGTGCTAGGCGGCCCTGGGTGTGTCCGGCACCCAGGAGCGCCATCCGGGATCGACCGCATCGGCGGTATCGCCGAAATCGATGCTGAGAACCGGCTCGGGAGGGTGGACCGGCCGGATGGAACGACCGTGGGGCCGCGAGCGCACGAGATCGGAGCTCGCCAGGAGCCCGGTCTGGTGTGCTTGGGTGGGAGTGCGTTTCATTTCGCTACTGACTCTACCCGAGTCGGTTGCGTT
>CBDUUY010000330.1:0-2317 GCA_965370535.1 uncultured bacterium | reverse complement strand
CCTTGCGCGCCGCGGGCATCATGACCGGACACCCAACTGCGTCTTCTACAACGGCGGCTTGCCGTCGATCCCGAACGGAACGAACAGAATCCACATCGAAGCCTCGCCCAGCAGGGCGCTATCCCAATCCGTGATGTGCAAATCAACAGTGTGAGCACCCTTCGCCACTGCCGTAGCTCCATCGGTGGCACACTCGTCCGTGTGATCCTCACCGGAGGAAGTCCTGTCGAGTTGGATCGTCCGAGTTGTTCCCGGGAGGGCGACGTCATCGACCTGGAGGAGGCAGCCGAACTCATCGCTCAGTACGTTGATCTTGCTGTCCAGTGAGGCCGAGATCAACAAGTATCCGGGGCCCGGCGTTGTGATTGTGATCGTCAGTGCGTCGCCATTCTGATTGCCGGCGTTGTCTGTTGAGGTGTAGCCCGAACGTATGAGATTGGCGGCATCAAACCCGTCCAAGAGGTCGGCGTTGAGGTGTTCGACCAGGCCGGTGCTGTTCACGGCGATCGGTGCCCCAGAGGACACCTTGAAGGTCGCCGCAGGCACATCGGCACGGAAAGAGCGGATCACCATCCCGTAGTTCACACTGATCCGGGTGGTGCTCTTGGCAGTGTTGGCCTGACCCAGGTAGATCGGGTCACCGTTGTCGGCCCCGGCCGGCAGCACGGCCACCAGCATCACCCCGACGATCAGACCTGCCAGCGCACTGAAGAAATGCCCACGATTGAAGCCCACGATCCCTCCCTAGTGGTTGCCGCTTCATCCTGAAGGAGCGGATAGGGCGGAGCAAGGGCCGAACGGCCCGATCGGGGGCTCCACGTTTGGCTGCTGATGTGGTGGGTTCTGTGATGCCGGCCGGGGAAGGTGACACATCCGACCCGGAAGGAACGGTCCTGTCATGTCGGGCGCTGCGTGATCTGGGCATGTCGGCGCTTCCGCTCGATCATGAGTCGAAGGATGCGTAGATTGATGGTGCATCGTCGGGCCAGGGGCAGCGTCGGATGCCGGTGACGGCCCGTTCGGGCCTCGTATCCCCCGACGGCCCTACGTCCCCTTGTAGTTGAGGATCTGGGTCAGTTCGGCCTCGATGGCCACCAGGTCGGCCTGGTCGCGCATCACCACATCGATGTCCTTGTACGAACCGGGGATCTCGTCGAGGAGATCGCGTGCCCGGTCGGAGAGCCACGTCTTGCCCTCCATCGCTTCCGCCAACTGTTCGGGTGTGAACTGCCGCTTTGCCTGCCGACGGCTCATCCGCCTGCCGGCACCGTGGGCCGAGGAGTGGAAACTCAACGGGTTCCCGAGACCTCGCACGATGAACGAGTTGGTGCCCATCGACCCCGGGATCACCCCCGGGTCGCCCTCGCGGGCCCGGATGGCACCCTTGCGGGTCACCCAGATGTCCCGACCCAGGTGGCGTTCCCTGGCCGTGTAGTTGTGGTGGCAGTTCACCCGGCGCACTTCGGTGAAGGGCGCTGCGGTCTTGTGGCTCCGCAACTCGGCCCGGAGGGCCCTGAGGACCGCATCCATCATCGCCTCGCGGTTGGCGAGGGCGTAACGCTGCGCCCACAGGAGATCGGTCATGTACTCGTCGAACTCGGGCGTGCCCTCGACGAGGTAGGCGAGATCCGGGTCGGGAAGGCTGATGGTGTACTCCTTCATCTTCCCCTTGGCGGTCTGGATGTGGCTCATGGCGAGCCGGTTCCCGACACCTCGGGACCCCGAGTGCAGCACCACCCAGACGGTCCCGTGCTCATCGAGGCACACCTCGACGAAGTGGTTTCCCGAGCCCAGCGTGCCGAACTGAGAGACGGCCCGTTCACCGAGTCCGCTCCGGGCGATGCTGTCGTTTGGGTGTTCGCGGAGCCAGATACCGCCGGGCGGGTCTGGATTCTTCCGAAGATCGTGGCCTCGGCCCACCCCGGCCGGCACCGCACGCTCGATCCTCGACAGCAACCTTCGGAGGTCGTCGGGGAGGTCGCCGGCCACAAGGCTGGTCTCCACGGCGATCATGCCGCACCCGATGTCCACTCCCACCGCGGCAGGGATGATCGCCCCGTCCGTCGGGATCACCGAACCCACCGTGGCACCCAACCCGAGGTGAGCGTCGGGCATCAAGGCGACGTGGCCGGCGATGAACGGCATCCCGGCGGCCCGCGCCGCCTGCGCCAGGGTGTTGTCGTCGATGTCGGACGCCCAAGAGACCAGACGATCGGAGATCCTGCGGGGCATGGCTCCATTGTCCTTCATACGGGGTCCAAGTGACGGGTCTGCATCGGTCACCGTGCGGTCATCACGGTCACGGCTCCGGTGGCCG
>CBDUUY010000329.1:0-2332 GCA_965370535.1 uncultured bacterium | reverse complement strand
AAACCCAACCCAGAACGCGAAGATCAAATACGCCGCACCTCTTGAGGGGGAGGAATATTTTGGACATGCCGGTTGGTGGGGTCTGGTCAAATGGTCCGTCGGGGACTTGGTGACCGGGTCTCCTGCCGGGCGAGCGGTGCCCTGTAGACGCTCGGCCGGCTGCCGGATCGGGCCATCACTTGGCCGGGTACTGCTAGACCGTCACGAACTCGACGTCGTAGTCCTTGGTGATCACCACGTCGGCAAGTGCCTGGTGCTGCGAGATGATCTCGTGTTCGATCTCCAGCACCTGCTCGATGAACGGGTCGAAGTCCTCCCGGCCTCGCTTCATCCGGTGCTCCATGGTGTCGAGCCTGTTGCGGGCGATGAACACCCTGCGGTCTGCGTGTTCGAGCAGGCTCGTGTATGTGCCCTCGGCGATGATCACCCTTGCGCCGCCGAGGTCCATCTCCTCGGTGGTGATGTGGTCCTCCTCGTAGATCACCAGCGGTTTGCTGAGGGTGCTCGCCCCTTCACGCGCTGCCAGCAGGTGCTCATCGAGCAGGTCGAGGCGAACCTCGGTGGAGCCCACCCAGCAGATATTGGCCCGGCGGGTCCTGTCGTTGGTGCGGGGAGGATGCACGAAGTAGTCGTCCTGCTGGAGGATGGCTGCTGTGATCCCGTGGGTTCCCAGCGCATCGGCGATCGCCCGGGCGGTCTCCGACTTTCCGCTGCCCGATTCACCTGCGACGGTGAGGGTGGTGGGGCGAATGCGGGCCCGAATCTCGTCCAGGAGACGCTCGGCGATCTGCCCGGCGGCGCGCCGGTGATGCTCCTCGACGAGCACGATGTCTCCCCGCATGAACTGCTCCCTGTTGCCGGACCGCGGAGTATATGAAGGCACCCACCCCGAGAGCGCTGTGGCCGGCGGCGTAGTCGTGCTCCGGCCGGGAATGGTGATGATGTCGAGAGGAGCCAGAGGCGTCACTGGATGCCCCGACCGCAGCAGACGTTTGTGGTCGGGAACTAGGCCGGAGTGTTGGCAGGGATGATCTCGACGTCGATCGACACCGTGTCCACCGAGACCATGGGATTGCGGCGAGGCGGTGTCCAACGCAGCCACGGCCCTGCCACGACGGCTCCCACGATACGGTCCCTGCCCTTGCTCTTGGCCCGGTACATGAGGCTGTCGGCGGCGTCCACCATTGCCTCGACGGTGGTGGGGACTATCCGGAACGTGGCGATGCCGACGGAGGCGGTCACTCGTTCCCCGACCCCGTAATCACCCGCCAGTGTGGTGCGGGCCCTTTGCATGACGGCCGCAGCCTCCCTGGCGCCGGTGTCGGGCAGCAGCAGGACGAACTCGTCTCCGCCGATCCGGCAGAACAGGTCGGTGCCCCTGATCGACCGCACGACTCTTGCCGCAAAGTCCTCCAGGATGAGGTCGCCCGCCTGATGGCCGTGGCGGTCGTTGACGGCCTTGAACCCGTCGAGGTCCACATAGGCGACGCTGATCGGGTCGCCGCGCCGCTCGGCCCGCAGGCGCTCCCGCTCTGCCGCCACCTCGAACGCCCGCCGGTTGAGGGCGCCGGTGAGGGGGTCGGTGGCGGCGGCGAGTCGTTGGTGGGCGATGGAGGAACGCAGCCTTCCCAGCAACCCGGACACCGTCAGCAGCACCACCAGGCGGGCCGCCGCGTTCCAGGCCGCAACCCGCAATGATCCCGAGCCGGATGCCAGGTGGGCGGCCAGGCTCTCTACCGAGGCGAGTACAGCGATCAGGGCCCCGTGGCGGCTCCGGCCGCACCAGGCGATCGCCATGACGGCGAAGACGTAGAAGAGGTCCAGTGGCACCAGGGGACCGGTGAGCCAGTCGAGGGCGGCGACTCCGCTGACCATCGCCACTCCCGTCAGCGTGATGACACCATCGGGGATACGCCGCACCCACCGCAGACGCACCGGGGTCGGTTCCGGATGCAATCCGGTGCCTCTCCCGTAAATCCCATGCGTGTCATTCACCGACTAGTCATCGGCCCCCACCATCCTGTTGCTTGAGCGACTTCTCCCGTCCTCGGCGACGGCCGAGGAGTTCCGAAGTGGGCGGAAGACCACTGGTTCTCTCTCCCCCGCGGCAGCGGGGAAGATGCCCCCGCTTCGGGGGCAGAGATGGAAGGTTCTGATCTAGTGGCGCGTCATCCGGTGATCTGCGGCCCCCTCTGGCCTCGGCCTTCCCGGCCGGGCCCATCTCCCCCGTCCCCACGGGGGAGAGAATTGAACCTCACATGCGCCTGCCGGGTCGGGTCACCAGCCGACCGACACCGGTGCGCGCTCAGGACCCCATTGGGCAGTCGCCGTC